>JAGUZZ010000105.1:0-2588 GCA_020060525.1 bacterium
GCGCCCTCCGGCGTCCCCGGCGATTATCTCTGCCGTTACGGGCGATTCGGAAACGAGCTCTTCATCAAGCGGCGCCGGATCGCCGCGCCGGAGATCCGCCGCGGAAGCGAGATTCAGACCGGCGATCTCTGCGAGGCCGAGAAGCTCGTCGCGCACGGGCTGCGCGGCGTCGTCGAGCGTCACGGCGCGGGAAAGGTCGCCGTGTTCGTCTCCCCCGAGCTCACGAACGAAGAGCTGTACCTCGCCTCCCGCATCGCGCGCGAGGGTCTCGGCACGAACAACGTCGCGTCGCTCTCGATCCTCGGGACCGGCGCCGAGGCGGGCGCCCTCGACGAATCGTTCGGTTTCACCGCGTCGACGGCCGACCGGCGGGCGATCGACCACGCCGATCTCGTCATCTGCAACAACACCGCTCTCGAATCGGACCACCTGATCCTCGCCGTCAAGGTCATCGAAGCCGTGCGGAAGGGCGCGAAGCTCGTCGTCTCGAACTCGACCCTCGACGCGACCGACGAGGTTCTCTCGACGATCGCGCTCGACCCGATGCGGGGACGGGCCGCGATCCTGTGGAACGGCGTGATGCAGGTGCTCCTCGACGAGGGATGGATCAAGAGCGCCGCGGTGAAGAAGCTCGCCGGGGCGAAGGAATTCCTCAAGAACCGCGATTTCTCCCTCGATCGGGTCGCGTCGCTCACGGGCGTCGCCGCGGACAAGATCCGCGAGACCGCCGCTCTCGTGAGGGACGCGCGCAGGGTCGTCGTCATCCACAGTCCTGACCGCGTTCAGGACCAGGCGCCCGGCGACGTGGAGACGTTCGCGAACCTCGCGATTCTGCTGCGCGCCGGCGGACGCGAGGCGGATATCCTTTTGCCGAGGCTCCACGCGAACAGCGCCGCGCTCGAGCTCATGGGCGCCGATCCGGCCTTCGGACCGGGGCGCGTGCCCCATCCTCCGGGAGTCGCGGGCGCGCGGAGCCGCGAGGAGCTCCGGATGCTCCTCGCCGCCGGCGAGATCAAGGGCGCCCTCATCGTCGGAGAGGATCCGATGGCGTGGGGGACGACCGGAGAATGGTTCCGGAACGTGGAGTTCCTCGCCGCGATGGACTGGACGAGCACCGAGACGACGCAGTACGCGGACGTCGTGCTGCCGGGCTCGACGTTCCTCGAAACGCCCGGCACGCGGTGCAATTTCGAGGGCGCGCTCGTCGAGTTCGCGCAGGCGATGGCGCCGCCCGCCGGGGCGTCGGGCCGGGAGATCCTCGCTGGGCTCGCCGCGGAGCTCGGTCTTCCCTCTCCCGACGACGGGCGCGAGGCGATCGAAACGATCGTGAGGGAGAGGCTCGGCGATCTCGTGCGATTCTACTGGAACACCGGCGAGGAGCGGATCTTCCCCGCGAAGGTGCGTCTCGTTCCGACGGGCGCCGTCGCGGAGACGGGCTCCATCATGCCGCCGCTCACGCACGGCGGGAAGTACAAGCGCGAGATCAGGGAAGTCGGCACCGGGCGGTTCCGCGTGAGACGGTAGCCTCTCCGGTGGAGGAGCCCGCATGATCAGTCTCGACGATCTCTACTCCTTCATGGAGAGCAGCTTCGACTACCTCCTCGTGGCCGGCGAGGACGAACGGATCGTCCACGTGAGCGCGATCCTCGCCCGGGACAGCCTCGGCGGAGAGGCTTCCTTCGGCGGCAGGAAACTCGACGACATCCTCGCGGAGGACTCGCTCGCTACGTTCCACTCGGCGATGGCGCAGGCGCGCGCCGGGAACCGCGCGATCGCCGTCCTCTCGGCGGCTCGGGGAGACGCGCGGCCCGTGCCGCTCAAGGCGGGATACGGCAAGACCGACTCCGGCGGCATCTTCGTCTTCTTCGGAAACAAGCTGAACGCCCTGCGAAGCCACAAGGAATGGGAGAGGACCGAGCGCGTCAAGGAGCTCACCTGCCTCTACGACGTCGCCGAATGGATCGAGGTCTCGGAGTCGATCAACGAATTCTTCGCCGAGCTCCCCCGCTACCTCGCACCCGGCATGCTGTATCCCGACGAGGCCGTCGTCTACACCGTCTATCAGGGGATCGAGTACGGGCAGAAGCCCTCGTCGAACAACTACCTGTCGGTGCACCTCGTGATCGGAGACCGGGACAAGGGCGAGATCCGAGTCGGCTACCACGACGAGGAACGCAAGCTCCTGCCCGAGGAGCAGCGCATGCTCGACGAGATCGCGCGCATGCTCAACCTCGCCCTCGACCGGAAGGAGCTCAAGGAAAACCTCGTCTCGAAACAGCGCGAGGAGGCCGAATTCAAGAAGCACCTCGAGGCGCTCGAACGCGAGATCGCCGAGCGGACGAAGCAGGTCGAGGAGCAGAAACAGAAGCTCCAGGTCGTCAATTCGTACCTCGACCGCGTCAAGGGCGGATGGGAGGAATCGCGCGCGACTCTCGAAACGATGTTCAAGGCCATTCCTGACGACGTCGTGCTCATCGATCCGCGCCGCACCGTCGTCATGACGAACCGCGACGACGTGCAGCCGGGGACCTTTTGCTACCACAGCTTTTTCGGCCGCGAACGGCCGTGCGAGGACTGCCGGCTCGCCC
>JAGUZZ010000302.1:0-4312 GCA_020060525.1 bacterium
CGCGGGATCGCGGAGCCTGTCGCCGGGCGCGGGAGGCTCGCGCCTCTCCGGCCGGAAGGCGGCCCTCGCGATCGTCTCGTCGGCGCTCCTGCCGGGCCTCGGCGAGCTCGTTCTCTACACCGATTCGCGCGACCCGTGGACGCTCGCCCGCGTTCCGGTCTTCTTCGCGCTCGAGGGATATTTCTGGTACGGCTACCGCCACAATTACAACGTGGGGAAGGACTACAAGCGCCAGTACGAGGAGTACGGCGACCTGCACTGGGACCTCGACCGGTTTTTGCTCCAGCATCCCTGCTGCGACGGGCTCGGCGGCTGCGACACCTGGCAGGAGTACAACGAAACCTGCCAGGGGGAGTTCAACTACTTCCTGTTCACGCCGAAGGAGGAGGACCGGGAGGAATACTACGAGAACATGGGCAAGTACAACGCGTTCGTGTACGGCTGGGACGATTGGGCCGGCCAGAGCGATTACTGGACCCCGCACCGCCGGCACTACTGGTCCCTGCGCGGAGAGAGCGACGCGTACCTGCTGCGATCCGATCAGTTCGTCATGGCGCTGATCCTGAACCGGGTGGCGTCCATGGTGGATACCGGATGGCTCGCCTACCGGATGTCCCGGGGCGGGGGGGAGGACGGCTGGTCGCTTCGCGTGCGCACGTTCGACACCGCCCCGTGTCTCGTCATCAGCCGGGGATTCTGACGGAGGACCGAGGATGAAACGAACGGCCCTTTCGCTCGCGCTCCTGCTCGCGGTCTCGAACGCGTCCCGCGCCGAGTCGGTGTTCGACGGCGGCCGACCCGAGCCGCCGCGGCTCGAGCTCGCGTCGCCCGGCGACGGATACGGCGCCTCGGCGATCGCGCGCGGGCTCTCGGCGGGCGCGGGAGGCGAAACGACGCTCGGCACGGCGGCGTGGAGCCTTCTCCTTCCCGGACTCGCGCAGCAGAAGCTCGGACACCCCGTGCGCGCGAAGATCTACTACGGCATCGAGACCCTCACGTGGATCGCCGCGGGGAGCTTCCTCTACGCGGGCCACGTGCGGGAGATCGCGTACAAGGATTACGCGGTCGTCTTCGCCGGGATCGCGGACGCGGACCGCCCCGACGGCTACTGGGAATCGATCGGCGAATACCTGTCGAGCGACGGGACCGGCGGCTACAACGAAATGGTCCGGCGCGACGCCCGCGACCTGTACTACCCGGACGTCGAGGCGATGAACGCCTACTACGACGCCAACGCGTACACGGGGGGCGACGGCTGGCAATGGCGGACGAGCGGCGATTTCTACCGCTACGGAAAGCTCCGCGACGACAGCCGGTTCGCCTACCGCTACGCGATCTATTCCGTTTTCGCGGCCGCGGTGCTCCGCGTCGTGAGCGCGGCGGACGCGGTGCGCCTCGCCCGTTCGAACGAGTCCGCCGCGGAGCCGGCCGGGGCCCGCACCTCGCTCGAGTTCGCGCCCTCGCCGACGGGAGCGGCGCTCTATCTCACGAGATCGTTTTGACGCTCGTTGACGCGGTTTTCCTCCACGGGCGGCGGTTCGCCATGGCACGCACCGTTTCCGCATTCCTCCTCGCCCTCGCTCTTCTTCCGCGTTCCCTATCCTCGGCCTCCGAGCCCCGCATCGAGGAAACGGGGGCGCGGCTCGGCGCCGGCGAGCTCCGGGAGCCGGTCGGCATAGCCGTCGACGCGTTCGGATCCGTCTACGTCGCCGACGCGATGGCGGGCAAGGTGTTCCGGTTCGACGCGGCCGGGGGCTCGCTCGAGCTCTCGCGCCCGCCCGAGCAGGCGGGGTTCTATCCGATCGACGTCGCGGCGCAGGAATCCTTCGTGTTCGTTCTCGACTACGCGGGCAACCGGCTGCTCCGGTACGACGCCAAAGGCTCGTACCTCGACGTGTTCATCTCCTTCGGCGCCTCCGGCGGAAGGCCCGTTTCGATCACCGCCGGTCAGGGCGGGAGGATGATCACGACCGATCCGGTCGGCGACACGGTCGAGCTCCGGACCCCGCTGCTCGAGCCCGAGCTGTCGATCGGCGGATTCGGCGCCGCGGCGGGCGCCTTCAGCGATCCGAGAAAGGCCGCCTTCCTCCCCGGCCAGGAGATCGTCGTCGCGGAATCGGGCAACAGGCGCGTGCAGCTCTTCTCTCCGTCGGGGCGCTGGAAGCGCACGGTCGAATCCGCCGGCGGGCGCGGCTTCGTCTCGCCGCGGCACGTCGCCTCCGACGGACGGGACGCCGTCGTCGTCTGCGATCCCGAAGGCGGGCGCCTCGCGCTCTTCTCGACGGCGCTCGAGCACCTCGCCGACATCGAGACCTTCGGCGGAGAGCCGATCTCTCCGGCGGCCGCGGCGGCCGGCTGGGACGGCGCCCTCTACGTCGCGGACCTTCGCTCGCGCTCGGTCATCGTCTACCGTCTCGTCTATCCGGACGACAAATGATGCGGAAGATCTCTCTCGCGATCGTCCTGCTCGCCGCGCTCCCCTCCGGCGCGCGCCCGTTCGCGGCGCCGAACCCCGCGGGAGAGCTGCCGCTCTCGGCGCCCGGCGCCGAGACCCGCGTCTTCGCGCTCGAGGCCGGGCAGGGCAGGGTCGAGCTCGGCAGATCGTTCATCGTTCCGGGATCGGATTCCGTGCTCCTCGACGGGGAAGCGCTCCGTAGAGGGGACGACTACCGGATCAACGCGCTTCGCGGCACGATCGTGCTCGTGCGGCCCGCCTCGGGCGGCGAGCGTCTCGTCGTGCGGTTCGAGCGTTATCCGCTGCCTTTTTCCCCCGTCTTCGTATCGAACGTTCCGGAGGACGCCGCGGACGAGCTTCCCGCCGCGGCGGTTTCGCCGGCGCGGGCCGCGGCGGAGAGCCGCCGGGGAGCCGAGCCGTACCGCCTGCGACTTTCGGGGAGCAAGACGATCGGAATATCGGTCGGCTCGAACCGCGATCTCGGCCTCGATCAGAGCCTCAAGGTCACGATGGCCGGCACGGTCGCGAAGGATCTCGAGGTGAGCGCGTATCTCACCGACGACGATCTCCCGGTGCAGCCGGCGGGAAACACCGAGGAGCTCAAGCAGCTCGACCGCGTGTTCGTTCAGGTCAAGAGCAAGCACAGCGAGGTGCGGCTCGGCGATTTCTCGTCGGGGCTCTCGACCTTCGCGTTTTCGCGGTTCAAACGCGACCTGCGCGGCGTCACGGCCGAGGTCGGCGCCGCCGGGCAGTCGTTCGTCGCGGGAGGGGGGATCGCGCGCGGGCGATTCAGGACGGCCCGTTTCACGGGGCGCGAGGGGGTGCAGGGTCCGTACGAGCTGCTGCCGGCCCAGCGGTTCAACTCGGTCACGATACTGGCGGGCACCGAGGCGGTCTACTGCAACGGCCGGGCGCTCAGGCGCGGTTCGGAAAACGATTACACGATCGATTACGGCCGCGGCACGGTCTCCTTCATGGAGCGTCTTCCCGTCACGGGCGATTCCGAGTTCGTCATCGAGTACGAGGTGAGCGAGTTCGGCTACGACCGCTCGACGCTTTTCGCCGGATGGACGTCGCCGGCATGGGGGGGCGCGTTCTCCGTCCGGACCTCCGTTTTTCAGGAGGGGGACAACGAAGAGCGGGCGATCGCCGGGGCGCTCTCGGACGACGACCGCGCGATCCTCGCCGCGGCGGGGGACGATCCCCGAAAGGCGATCGCTTCGGGGGTCGCGCGCGTCGAGGCGGGGGCCGGGGACTACGCGTTGATAAACGCCGGCTCCGATTCCGCGTATTTCGCCTTCGCCGAGACGGGAGGAGAGTACCGGCTCGAGTTCATCGACGCGGGCGCCGGAAACGGCGACTACCTCACGGACGGCTTCTCGTCGAAGGGGTACGTGAAGTACCGCTTCGCCGGCCCCGGCCGGGGCAATTTCCGGATCGGGCGCGCGCTCCAGCTCCCCGAGCGCAAGCGCGTTTTCTCGCTCGGGGCCTCGGCGTCGCGGGGCGCGGCGTATCTCGACGCCGAGGGCGCCGTGAGCGATTACGACCGCAACCTCCTCTCCGGTCTCGACGGCGGAGACGACGGCGGCCGAGCGCTGCGCTTCGAGGGGGGGCTGAGGGACTACGCCGTTCCGGCGGCGAAGCTGTCTCTCACCGGGGAGCTCTCGAGCGTGGACGGACGCTACGCCGCGCCGGACAAGGTCCGCGAACCCTATTTCTACCGGGACTGGGGGCTCGAGGACGAGCCGCTCTCGCTCACGGAGACGATCGCCGGGGCCCGTCTGAAGATCGCCGGCGCCCGGGCGTGGAACGCCGCGGCCGGGTACCAGCGCCTCGCGCGGGGGGACGCGGTCGACG
>JAGUZZ010000049.1:0-11364 GCA_020060525.1 bacterium
GCGTTTCGCGGGAAACCGCCGGCAGGCCGGGCTCGGCGTAATCGGCGTAGGCCTCGAGGCCGCCGACGGAGGCGAGCCCCGCGGGGTTCACGAAGATCGCGTCGATTCCGTTCGCGCACGAAACCGTCGCTCCTCCGGCGGCCGCCCCCCGCGCGGCGAGCGCCGTCCGATCGAAGCGGCCGTGAGCGGGAGCGGCGTACGAGACGTACGCGAGGGCGAGAGCGGCGATGACCGCCGTTTTGGAGAGCGCGCCGGCGCACGCGCGTTCCTCATTCATCGGCTTCATCGATGCGCTTGAGCCCCTCGAGGATGAGGTAATCGAGCTTGACGTCGAGGAGGATGTCCTCGTCCTTCGGCAGGACGCCCTTCATGAGCAGAAACTGGCCCCGTTTCCACGCGAGCACCTCGTACACGACTTCCTTGATCTGCTCGCTCACGGCCGCCACGAGCGTCTCGTAATCGAGATAGCTGCGCGCGATGAGGCTGTGGCCGATGCGGCCGCGTCGCTTCGCGGTGACGCTCTCGCGCAGCACGGTTTCGAGCTGCTCTCGCGTGATCCAGCCCTTCTCGACGAGAAACTCGCCGAGTTTCTTCTTTCGCGTGTCGATCGTCGCGTAGATGAGCTCGCCCGTCTTGAAATAGAAGCTCGCCACGTTTTCGGGAGTCACGAACTTGAGCTCCCCCGTGATCCCCGCCATATTGACGACTTGAAAAACGAGCGATGGCTCCAGAACGGAAAGATCCCCGCCGAAATCCACTGCGCCCCTCCTTCGTGCGGACGGCGTCTCCACGGCCGCCTCGGAGGGAGAGTAGCACGGAGCGGGGTGCGGCCGTCAAGAAAAGGGATGCGGCCGGAGCCGCTTCGGGCGGCGGCGACGGCGACCCCTCAGCGGCGGGCGGTCAAGGCGGCCTGCGCCGCCGCGAGGATCGCGACCGGCACACGGAAGGGCGAACAGCTCACGTAATCGAAGCCGGCGCGATGAAAGAACGCGATGGATGAAGGCTCTCCCCCGTGCTCGCCGCAGATGCCGATCTTGAGGCCGGGGTTGACCGACCGCCCCTTCTCGACTCCGATGGCGACGAGCTTGCCGACCCCGCCGACGTCGAGCCGCTGAAAGGGATCCGCCGGCCAGATGCCCTTCTCGAGATAGCTCCCGAGGAACGAGCCCGTGTCGTCCCGGCTGATGCCGAGGGTGGTCTGGGTGAGGTCGTTGGTGCCGAACGAGAAAAAGGACGCCGCGCCGGCGATTTCGTCGGCGGTCAAGGCCGCCCGCGGAATTTCGATCATCGTCCCGACGAGGTACTCGATCTCGACGCCGAGTTCTCGCTGAACCTCGATCGCGACACGGTCGACGATCTCCTTCTGCAGCTCGAGCTCCCGCACGTGGCCGACGAGCGGGATCATGATCTCCGGGCGGGGACGGCGACCCTGCTTCACGAGCTCGCACGCCGCCTCGAAGATCGCCCGGACTTGCATCTCGGTGATTTCCGGATATACGATGCCCAGTCTGCATCCGCGGTGTCCGAGCATCGGATTCGCCTCCTTGAGGGCGGCGATCTTTCTCCCCAGGCGCTCGGCGGGAACGCCCATCTTCTTCGCGAGATCGTCGATTTCGCGGCCCTCGTGCGGGAGGAACTCGTGAAGCGGCGGATCGAGCGTCCGGATCGTGACGGGACGCTCGCCCATCGCCTCGAAGATGCCTCTGAAATCGGCGCGCTGCATCGGCAGCAGCTTCGCGAGGGCTCGCCGGCGGCCGTCGACGTCCTCCGCGAGGATCATCTCGCGCACGGCGTCGATGCGGTCCCCCTCGAAGAACATGTGCTCGGTGCGGCAGAGCCCGATCCCCTCGGCGCCGAACGCGACCGCCTTCGCGGCCTGCCCCGGAACGTCGGCGTTGGCGCGAACCCCGAGAGTCCGGATGACGTTCGCCCACGACATGAGCTCCTCGAAATCCCGGTAGAGAGCCGAAGCGTCCTCGTCGAGCGTCTTGTCGATGAGCACCTGCAGCACCTCGGACGGTTTCGTGTCGATCTTCCCGGCTATCACCTCTCCCGTCATGCCGTCGATCGAAATATGCTCTCCTTCCCGGATGACGCGGCCGCCGACCGTGATGGCGCGGTTCTTGTAGTCGATGGCGAGATCCTTCGCCCCGACGACGCAGACCTTGCCCATCTGGCGCGCGACGAGCGCCGCGTGCGACGTGGCGCCCCCCGTCGAGGTGAGGATACCCGACGCCGCGCTCATTCCCCGGATGTCTTCCGGGCTCGTTTCGACGCGCACGAGGATGACCTCTTCCCCGCGGCCGGCCCACTCCTCGGCGTCGGCCGCGTTGAAGACCGCCTTGCCCGTGGCCGCTCCCGGTCCCGCGTTGATTCCCTTCGCGACGAGCCGTCCCTCCCGGAACGCCCGGTCCTTGCCCGCGGGATCGAAGACGGGCCGCAGAAACTGGTTGAGCTGTTCCGGCTCGATCCTGCGGATCGCATCCTCCTTCGTGATGAGCCCCTCGCGGACCATGTCGATCGCGACCTTGATCGCGGCGAAGCCGGTGCGCTTGCCCGAGCGCGTCTGGAGGATCCAGAGGCGGCCGTTCTGTATCGTGAATTCGAGATCCTGCATGTCCGCGTAATGGGTTTCGAGCGTCCGGCGCACCTGCTCGAGCTCGGCGTAGATCGAGGGCATCTCCTCCTCGAGGGAAAGGAGATCGCTCTCCCCTTTCTGGCGGAGATTGACGGGCTGCGGCGTCCGGATGTCGGCGACGACGTCCTCTCCTTGAGCTTTCATGAGGTATTCCCCGTAGAAGACGTTCTCGCCCGTGGCCGGATTTCTCGTGAAGGCGACGCCCGTGCCCGAATCCCCGCCGAGGTTTCCGAACACCATCGCCTGGACGTTGACCGCGGTCCCCCAATCGTCCGGGATGTGGTTGAGGCGGCGGTAGGTCTTGGCGCGATCGTTGTTCCACGAGTTGAAGACGGAGCCGACCGCCTTCCAGAGCTGCTCCATGGGATCCGACGGAAACTCGATCCCGAGGACGGTGCGGATCATGCTCCGGTAGCGCGCGATGAGATCCGCGAGATCGGCGACGCCGAGCTCGACGTCCTTTTCGACGCCGCTCTCGCGCTTTTTCGCGGCGAGAATGACCTCGAAGGGATCGTGATCGTCCTTGTCGACCGGCTTCAAGCCGAGCACGACGTCGCCGTACATCTGGATGAAGCGCCGATAACAGTCGTACGCGAACCGTTCGTCCCCCGATCGCGCGGCGAGCGCCTTCACCGTCTCGTCGTTGAGACCGAGGTTCAGCACCGTGTCCATCATGCCGGGCATGCTGGCGCGCGCTCCGGACCGGATCGAGAGGAGCAGCGGATTGCTTCTCGAGCCGAACTTCGCATCCATCTCCCGTTCGACCTTTTTCAGGTTCTCAGCCACCTCGGCCTCGAGTCCCGCGGGATACGCGCCGCCGTGGGCGTAGAAATGGGTGCAGACCTCGGTCGATATCGTGAATCCGGCGGGCACCGGGATGCCGAGGTTCGTCATCTCCGCGAGCCCGGCCCCCTTTCCCCCGAGGAGCTCCTTCATGGAGCGGTTACCCTCGGCCTTGCCGCCGCCGAAGAAATAGACGTGCTTGGCCTTCACGGAAGACCTCCTATTCGATTTTTTATCAACGAGTTGCGACGTGGACCTATTGGTATTTTTCATGATGTAATGTATAGCGCAGCGGAGCGGAAACGGCAAGGAAATTGTGCGCCCGGGTTCGACCGCGCGGTCCGCGCGGCGGGACGGCGGATCCCTCACTTCACGTGGACGACCTTGACGCGGACCGCGAGCTCTATCGAGGAGGCGACGAGAAAATAGACCCCGCTCGCCACGCGGCGTCCGGCGTCGTTCGTTCCGTCCCACGATACGCTCCACGTTTCGGCGGCGGGCCGTCCGTTCGCGAGCGTCCGCACGAGGGAGCCCCGGCAATCGTACACCTTCACCGTCACGGGAGCGAGAGCCGGGGAGAGCAGCTGGAGCCGCGTCTCGCCGCTGAACGGATTGGGGAAGGGCGCGCTCTCCGCGAAGGAGGCCGGCCACGACGACGCGAGCGCGGCGTTCGGCGTGCCGTACCCGTAGGCGTTGTCGGGGAATCCGCTTCGGGACGCGGTCGCCCGGAGCGCCGAACGCAGCTTCCCGAAATCCCACGACGGATGCGCCTCGAGAAGCTGGGCGCATATCCCGGCCACGAGGGGCGCCGCGTAGGACGTTCCGCTGTAGCGGGCGAAACCGGCCGTATCCGGGTACCCGACGCTTTGGACGGCATAGCCCATGGCGACGAAATCGGGTTTGACGCGCCCGTCGGCCGTCGGTCCGCGCGAGCTGAAATACGCGATCTCTCCGAGGCAATCGACGGCTCCGGCGGCGATCACGCTGTCTCCGTCGGCCGGAGCGACGAGCCCGGCCGTGCCCCGGTTTCCCGCCGAGTTCACCACGACGACGCCGTGCGAGGCCGCGATGTCCGCCGCGCGCGTGCACAGCGCCGTCTCTCCGTCGAGATCGCCGGGGGTGTACCAGTCGTAGTAGCCGAGAGAGCTCGTCACGACGTCGGCGCCCGCGCTGTCGGCCCATTCGAGCCCCGCGATCCAGTGATCCTCCTCGATCGGAATTTCACGGTCGACGATCTCCGTCTTGGCGAGAAGGTAGCGCGCCCCCCACGCGGGCCCATAGAGCTCTCCGTCGCTCAATCCCGCGATGACGCCGAGAACGGTCGTTCCGTGCCTGTCCTGCTGGAAAGGATCCCCGTCCTCGTTGGAGGTCGTCGAATCGTTCTGAATGAAATCCCACTGGGCCTCGACGTCCACGTGGCGGAGCGCCTCGTGGTCGAGCCGGAATCCGGTATCGAGTATCGCGACGAGAACGGGAGCGGTCCCCCCCGCCGCGCCCGAACCGTTGAATCCGCGCTCGAGGAGCGCGGCGGCTCCTATCTGTTCGAGCTGGCAGCCGCTCGCCCCGTACCGGTCGGCGGACGGCGATCGAGCCGCTTCCCGCGCCCGCGGAACGGGCGATATCCCGTCGTGATCGATCGGCGGTCGACCGGCGGCGACGCAATCGATCCGCCTGACGGCGGGCTCCGCCGCGACGGCGGCGAGCGCCGATACGCGCACGTCCGCGCTCACCGCGTTGAAATATCGCGACGCGTGGCGGATGCGGACGACGTGGGGTCTGATCAGATCGATGGAAACCCGGTCGACGGGGATGTCGCTTTCGTCCCGCGGCCCCGCCCCGCGGCGGGCGCGCCGCGCGGCCTCCCTCTCAGTGACGAACCGTTCCGCCGCCGGGCTCCGGTCGCGGAAGAAGATCCAGACCGCAAGCGTCTCATCCGGTTCCGCCGTCTCGATCCGGGAGAGAAGTCGCCGCGAGGAAACTCGATCGACGGTCCGCCCGCGTACGCCGGCGGCGCCGGCCGCGCCCGCGGAGGCGTCCGGAAAGACGTCCGCCGCGGCGAGAAGACAGCAGAGACCGAGCGCCGCGAATCCGGGAGTTCTCATTTTTTCGGCGGAGACGCGCCCATCGCCTTGATCGTCTCGAACGCTATGAAATCGGCGTGATGGAGCACGATCGCCTCGGGGCTGCGATACGAGCCCTCTCCTTCGCGCGAATGGACCGCGACGATGTGGTAGACGTCCTCGGGAAGATCCCCCTTCATGGCGAGACCCATGCCGGAGAGGGGATGGCGGAGCAGCTTGCCGCTGCGGGACACTTGAAAGCCCCCCGCGGCGCGTTTGTACTCGAGCAGCTTGCCGACGTCGTGGAGCAGGGCGCCGGCGATGAGGATATCGTTGTCGAGGGGGACCGATCCGGCTTTCTTCATCGTCTCCGCGACCGACCGGCATATGCCCGTCACGAGGCGCGTATGCTCCGCGAGCGTGACGCTCGTTTCGCCGACGAGCAGCGTAAAGGGGATTCCCTTGATGTCGTCTCCGGACCATCCGCCCCGCCGGTACGCCTCATCCCACACGGCGGCGACCTTGTCGGCGAGAGAACGGTCGGTGATCCACTCGAGCTCGGGATAGATCGCTCTCCAATCGGTCATGCGTCGCTCCTTTCGTGCGCTATCTCCGTCTGCGGCGGCGTCCGCCGGGGCGACCCGCCGGCCGGCCGGCGACCGGCCTCTCGTCGCCGTCATCCGCGGCGTCCGGCGTCCGGCCGGCGGAAAGCGGCCGCGCGGACGCTTCCCGAAACCGCCCGATACCGAGATAGCGCGCGATGTTGGCCCCGGGTTCGATCTTCGGAACGATGATCTTCTTATCGGTCGTCATGACGACCGTCACGCCGGGCCCGTGACCGCTCACGACGCACGAGGCGTGCGCGATGACGCCGATCGAAACCGCGCCCCCGCGGATCGAGCGGCCGAACCGGCAGTCGGCGTCGCGGATCGCGACGACGTCGCCGAGACGAAGGCTCTGCAGACCGTAGCGCTGCACGACCTCCACGTCGGCGAGCTGGATATCGAAATCGCCGCTCCAGCTGTGGCGCGATCCCATGCCCGATCCCATGATCGAGGCGGGGATCACGTGCGTGACCGGCACGACGAGGTTCCCGCCCTGGACGGCGACGCCCATCGCGCCGAAAAGGCCCGGATCGACGCTCATGACGCGGACGTCGGGATAATCCTTGAGAAGCAGCCCCTGCCCCACCGCGCGGATCTGGATGCGGTCGCCGATCACGAGCTTGTCGAGCACGGCCGGCGGGAAATCGATGATGACGTGCTCGACGCCCCCGTGCTTGCCGGTGACCGCTCCGCGGGATCCCGCGGCGTCGCCGCTCACGACGCGCGCCTCGTTCCCGAGGCACGTCAAAACGCTGAGCGCTCCGAGACTCGCGCCGTCACGCTCGCGTTCGTCGAGCGTGATGCTGACGCCGGGCTCGAGGTGATCCCCCGCGGCGTTCAGCGCGGAATCTCCCACCATGACGTTATAGGTGATGCCTCCCGTTCCGGGAAGCACGCTGATCCCTCCGTTCGGATCGATGAGGTACGGGCTCTTGAGCGCCATCCGGGGATGGGAGATGACGCCGAGCACCGATTTCATGACGCAGTTTTGCGCGTTCGTTCTGATCATCGACATCCCTTCGCGTGCCGGTCCGCGGCGCCCGCGCGCCGGACGCCGCGCGAGAGGCGGCCGTCAGGCTTGATCTATCTGCGCCTTCTGCAGCGTGCCGCTGAAATCCACGTAGATCGATTTCCACTCGCTGAAGGTGTCGAGCACCGTGTGCGACGCCTCGCGATGGCCGTTCCCCGTGTCCTTCACGCCTCCGAAGGGGAGCTGCACTTCGGCGCCGATCGTCGGTCCGTTGACGTACGTAATGCCCGCTTCGATGTCGCGGATCGCCTTGAAGGCGGCGTTCACGTCGCGCGTGTATATGGAGCTCGAAAGCCCGTACCGCGTGCCGTTCAGGATGCGGATCGCGTCGTCGAGATCCTCCGCGTCGATGACGGCGAGAACGGGACCGAAGATCTCCTCCTGCGCGATGCGCGCGGAGGGCGCGACGTCGGCGAAGATCGTCGGTTCGTGGAACCAGCCGTTGCGGAGCGGCCCCTCCGCGAGCGGTTTCCCGCCGGCGACGAGCCTGCTCTCGGCTTTTCCGATCGCGACGTATTCCATGACGGTCCGGCGCTGCCCCTCGTTCACGAGCGGACCCATCTCCACGGACTCGTCGAGGCCGTCGCCGACGCGGATCCTCTTCGCGCGTTCGACGAGCATCGCGAGGAAGGTTTCCTTGATAGGCTTGTGGAGGATGAGGCGCGACGTCGCCGTGCACCGCTGACCCGTCGTTCCGAAAGCCCCCCAGAGCACGCCCTCGAGCGCGAGATCGAGATCCGCGTCCGCCATGACGATCTGAGCGTTCTTTCCGCCGAGCTCGAGCGAGAGGCGTTTGAGCCGCTTCCCGCAGCGCTCCCCGATGTCCCGGCCGACCGCCGACGAGCCGGTGAAGGATATGAGCCGGACGCCCGGATGCTCGACGAGCGGAATACCGACGCCGCTCCCCGTGCCGTGCACGAGATTGACGACGCCCGCGGGAACGCCCGCCTCGAGGGCCGCCTCGACGAGCTTGACCGCGGAGGCGGGGGTGTCGCTCGCCGGCTTCAGCACCACGGTGTTTCCGCAGATGAGCGCGGGGAACATCTTCCACGTGGCGATGGCCATCGGGAAATTCCACGGGGTGATGAGACCGCAGACGCCGACCGGACAGCGCACGGACATGCCGAATTTGTTCCGGAACTCGACCGGGCAGGTGTCTCCGAAGAGGCGCCGTCCCTCCCCAGCCGCGTAGAAGGCGGTGTCGATCCCTTCCTGAACGTCGCCGCGCGTTTCCTTTATTATCTTTCCCATCTCGCGCGTCATGAGGCGCGCGATCTCCTCCTTGCGGTCCTGCAGAATCCGGCCGAGGCGGTACAGGATCTCTCCCCGCTTCGGAGCCGGCGTGAGCCGCCACGCGTCGAAAGCGTCTTCTGCGGCTTTCACCGCCCGGTCGACGTCGACCGACGTGCTTTTCGGAAAGAGCCCGACGAGATCGTTCGCGTCCGCGGGATTTCTGTTTTCGAAGAACTCTCCGCTTTCGGCGGGGACCCAGTCGCCCCCGATGCAGTTGAGATATCGTTCGACCACGATTCACCTCCGTTGGCGCGCGCTCCGGCACCGTGCCGGGCCGCGGCTTCCGCGACGAAACGCGGAGGATGTATTGTCCCAGAAAGCGGGCCTCCCGTCAAGACGGCAAGGGTCGCGCGGCCCCCTTCCCCACGCCGGGAAGAGGGAGGCGAAAGGCCCGGCTCTCCCGAAAAAAAAGGCCGCCTCCGTTTTCGGAAGCGGCCTTCGAACGCCTTGCGGCCGATGTCACCGTATCACGACGATTCGGCCGTACATGTTCTCCCCGTTCGCCGCTTCCACGCGGTAGATGTACACGCCGGAGCCCACCTCCGAACCATCCTTGTTTTTCACGTTCCATGTGACGACGCCGTCGGTGCCGTCGGGATTCGAGTGATGATGCTCCCATACGAGATCGCCCGCCACCGTATATATCTTGATCTCGGCGTCGCCCGGCATGTTGAAGAACTTGACGCTCTCGTCCGGGTAATTGTGGTAATACGGCGACGTCGCGGCCGAGGTCCCGGTCCGGTACGGATTCGGCACGGCGAATATCCTGTCGACCCCTTCGCGCGCGTCCACCGTCATCACGATCCGGTGAGCGGTTTCCTCGCAATCGACCGGGTTATCCGGCGTCGCGGGATTTTCCGGATCCTCGTCGCAGATGAAATTGTCCCGTTTGTTGAACTGGGATCTGCCCTTGAAATACCCCTTGTCGAAGCAGGTGACGTGGTAGAAATAGGTGAATCCGACGAAGACGTCCCTGTCGACGAACTCGAAGTAGGGCCTCCCGAAGCCGTCGAGCTTCGGCCATTCGCGGAAGTAGAGCGAATCCTCCACGACGCCGATGTACGCGTCGTCGCGGGAGAGCTCCTCGATCACGAGCATCCGGCTCGGCACCGGGGACAAGCCGCGCCAGACGTGAAACCCCTCGAACGTCTGAAGATCGATCTCGAAGTACGCTGGCTGCTTCGCGTACGTCGTATCCACGACGCCGTCGCCGAAGGTCAGGCTGACGCCGAGATCGAGCGTCGCGCCGGTCCGCTGCCCGCGGAGCACGAGCGGAATCGGGCTGCCCGCCGTGTAGTGGAGGGATCCGAGGTTGAACTCCTTCGCGTACGAGTCGAAGCGGTCCTGCAGCTCGGCGAGCATGCGTATGGAAGGCGTGTGTCCGACGGTGTCGCGCGTCACGGAGCCGCCTATGATGCGCGTTATCTTGACGGTGCGATCGACGGGCCCGCCGTAGAACCCGAGAACCCCGACGCGCGAAACGGCGGGATCGTTCACATACCAGTTGGTGAAATCGCGGGAGCCGGACACCGATGCCGCCCCTTCGGCGGGCGGATACCATCCGACGACGATCGTCGATCCGTCGCGTCGAACGTAGACCGAATCGGGCGGAACGATGGCGAGCCGGATCGTGTCGATCGCGGCCTGCGCCCATGCATCGGCGTCCGCGACGGATATCCCGAGAAGAGCGAACGCCAAAACCGTTCCCCGTCGAATACGATTCACCATGCCTCCTTTGTTCGCCGTCTCCGCCGGAAACGCCTCACCCGGCGAGAATCTGCCATTCCCTGAATATCGTGTTGATGATCGCGTCGACCTGCGACCGGTTGAAGTACCAGAACTCGAATCCGAAATGGAAGCTCGGCGCCGCGACCTCGAGGCCGCTGTCGGCGTCGGGCACGATATCGGCGTACTTGGTCACGAACAGCGAGATCGACGTGCCGTTGAGGGCCGAGAGGGTGTTTTTCGCCCGCATCCGGTAGATCGGATGGAAGCAGGGCTGATTCCTCGTGAAGTTGCGGTTCATCCAGTACGCGGGATCGTATATCTCGACGAGCGTGAAGCCGCCCGGACGGGGATCCGGCGCGTTCAGATCGAAGAACCGGCCGGCCGCGGTCACCTCCGACCAGAGGTCGAGCTGATCGGGGAATCCCGGGATGCTGTCGTGGTACGCGTCCGTCGATTTCGTGGCGTAGATCATGCAATCGTAGTTCCGCACGCGCCGCGTGGGCATATCCTCGTCGCGGCGCAGCGTGCCGACGATCTTGTCCAGCATCGATACGCAGTAGTCCTTGAACGGGAAGGAGTTCACGCCGCTCGTATCCCCCTCGCATCCCGTCGTGTTGCCGGTGATCTCGCACTTGAGACTCATGGGGAAGCTCTGCGCGATCGGCAGCAGAGACGCGGCGAGGCCGCCCGTGCGCTCCGAGTTGCCCTCCGTGAGAAGATGCCCGCCCTTCGCGAGAAAGAGCGACAGATAGTTGACGGTCACCTGGCTGCCCGTGCCGATCAAGCTTTCCGGCGTGAACCTGACGACGTCGTCCCACGCGCCGAAGTCGGGAGCAGACGAATACGTCCAGATGATGTTCTTGTACCGGCCGATGAGCGAGATGAGCGGCGGCCGGCTGTTGTAGCTGTAATAGGCGTCGTACACGTCGCGCGTCGGATCGAATCCGATCGTCCGGTTGCAGAAGCCGAGCCAGAACGCGTCGTGCTCGTTCTCCGTCGGCGTCGCGTAGTCGGTCTGCGAGAAGTTGGACGACGGGAAGTCGTCGACCCAGAGCAGGTTCCGGTCCATCCGGAACGGCACGACGTTGATCTCGATCTGCCCGAGCGTCTCGGTCCCCGCGTTGTCGACCACGCGCACGAACAGCGTGTGCACGCCGGAGTACCACGTCGCCGTGCAGCCCCGCACGAACGGCGAGCAGTCGGAATCCCAGTCGTCGGGGTTGTTCA
>JAGUZZ010000272.1:0-9220 GCA_020060525.1 bacterium
CGGCCGCGGCGGTCGTCGCGGCGATGGCCGTGCCGCTCGCGATCCGCTCCGGGGAAGCCGGGATCGCGCACAACGCGCTGCACACGCACCGGCAGGGCATGCTCGTTCTCGGCGAAACGCTCGCCGTCGTCGATCCCGCCGAGGTGGCGACGAGGCTCGGCCCGGCGTTCTTCTTCGTGCTCGCCGCGGCCCCGTTCTACTACCTCTACTCGAAGCGGATCGAGCGGCGGTCCCTCGCGTTCTTTCTCTTCGCCGCGCCGGTCGTTCTCGTCTTCACGCCGTACGTCTCCTCCCCGATGGAGCGGATCTTCGGATATCTCCATTACCGAATTCTCGACGCGGCTCCGGTCGCCGTCGTCCTCGCCGTAGCGCTCGCGGGGCTCTCGCGCGCGGCCTTCGGCGGACGGCGCCGCGAGGGCGACGGAGAACGGAAGCGCTTCGCTGCCCGCTCCTCCGTCGCCGGAAGGATATTCGCCCTCGCGGCGCTCGCCCTTTTCGCGTGGTATCCGCTTCGGATCGGCGTGCGGGTCGCCTCCGTGGCGATATCGGCCGCGCTCCGGAGCTCCGGCGCGGTCGAGGACGGATACGCGGCTCTCTTCGGGGCGATCGAGAAACACACCGCGCCAGGCTCCGTGATAGCGTCCGATCCGCGAACGAGCTATATCGTATCGGCCTACACGGACCGGTTCGTCGCGGTGACGCTCGATCAGCACGGCTCGCCCTCGGACGCGCTCGCGCTCGACCGGCTGCGGGAGATACGGGATCTGCTGAGCCCGGCCGTTCCGGCCTCGGCGGGGGCGGCGTGGCTCGATTCGGCGGGCGTCGATTACGTTCTGGTGGACGAACGGGCGCGCCCGGACGGCGATTTCTTCGGCAGCACGCCTCTCGGCGGCGGACGGGAGTCGCTCCGCAAGATCGAATCGTGCCCTTCGCTCTTCCGGCGCATCTTCGCGATCGGGGAGTTCGCTCTCTTCGAGGTCGTTCGCGGGCGCGATCCGGCGGAGATGGATGCCGCGTGCGCCGTCCCGCTCGCGCGTCCGTGTCCGTGCGGGACGGACACCGAGAGCGCGACGCGCGGCGGTCCGCCGGCGGGAGGGGACCGGCTCCTCATCGAGAGCCCGATCGACGCCGGGAGCGGCGTCGCGCTTTCGAGCGCCTTTATCGAGCGGTCCATGCTTCGATCGGTAGATACCCTCTCGGGTTATTTCTGCTGGAAGGCGGGACGTGAAACGGCCTACGGGCTTCCGCTCGAGGTCACGATCCGTCTCGACGGATCGAGGCGCGGGGGCGAGCGGCATCGCGCGTGGTACGGAAAACAGTACCGGCGCCTCGTCGAGCGCTCGCGCAAGGTCTTCTACCGCGCCACGTGGACCGAGCGGCTGCGGGCGGGCGGCGTCGATCCCGATCTCTGGACTCCCGGCGAGGCCGTGCGGCAGAGGTTCGTTCTGCCGATCCCCCCCGCGCTCGCGCCCGGCGCGTACGAGCTCAGGATCAAGGTCCGCCGGATACCCTATCTGCCCGTGCGGACGGTCGCCGACTATCTGTCGAACGACGATTCCCAGCAGGGAACCGCGATCGGCATGATCTACGTGCAATGAAGGGAGGAGCGGGGCGCGAGGATCCGCCGCGCGCTTCCGGGCTCATGAACGCGAACGAGGGCAATCCCGCGCGGATCGCCTACTTCTCGGACGCTCCATGGACGGGAGGCGCGGAGAGATACCTGTATCTGCTCGCCTCTCGTCTCCCGCGCGACGAGTTCTCCCCGTGTCTCTTCGTCGACGACGCCTCGCGCCTCGAGACGCTCTGCTCGTGGATGCGGGACGCCGATATTCCCGTTCACGAGGTTCCCGTCTCCTTTCCGCCGTGGGGAAGGGGAGGCGCGAGGTTCGTCGGCGCGGTGCGGCGTCTCGGCGTTTCGATCCTGCACTGCAACATGCCGGGACCGTGGGGATCGCTCTACGGATTCGCGGCGCCGCTCGCGAGGCTCGCCGGCGCGCGAGGAGTCGTATCGACGGAGCACCTTCCGATGATCGAGCCGTTCGCGAAAGGCGCCGCCTTGAAGCGGGTCGCCGGTGCCTTCATAGACCGCGTCATCACGGTGAGCGAGGACAACGCCCGCTGGCTTCGCGAGCGCCACGGCGTTCCCGCGCGGAAGATCCGGGTCGTGCGCATCGGCGTCCCCGAGCCCCCGCCGGCGGACGGCGCGCGGGCGCGATCGGCGCTCGGTATCGGCGGCGGCGACTTCGCGTGCCTCATGGTCGGGAGTCTCGAGGAGCGGAAGGGGCATCGTTTCGCCGTCGAGGCGCTCGCGAAGCTGCCCGAGCGCGTGAAGCTCCTCGTCGCCGGAACGGGGGAGACCGGGGAAGAAACGCGGCGGCTCGCCTCGACCCTCGGTGTCTCCGACCGGGTACGGTTTCTCGGTTACCGGCGCGACGTTCCGGAGCTCCTCGCCGCCTGCGACGCGCTCCTCGTCCCGTCGCTTCTCGAGGCGACTCCTTACGTGATCGTCGAGGCGATGGCGCTCTCGCGGGCGGTCGTGGCGAGCCGCATCTACGGCATCCCCGAGCTCGTGGAGGACGGCGCGACGGGGATCCTCGTCGCGCCCGGAGACGCGGACTCCCTCGCCCGGGCGATCTCCTCTCTCGCGGGCGATCCCGCCCTCGCTCCGCGGCTCGGCGCGGCGGGGCGCGCGCGGTTCGAGACGGACTTCCGCATCGAACGCTGCGCGGCGGAGACGGTTTCCATCTACCGTGAAATCCTGAAAAAACGTTGAGCGCGGGAGGCGGAGCGGCGGCGGGGGCTCAGCCGGCGGCGACCGGCCGCACGCGCGCGGCGAGCTTCTCGAAGAGGCGGCGGTAGTCGTCTCCGCGGTCGCGGATGTCGTGATGATCCCGGACGTAGGCGGCGGCCCGCCGGGACATCCCCGCGCGCTCTTCCGGATCGGCGGCGAGCCGCCGGACCGCGGCGGCGAGGCCGTCGATCGTTCCGCCGACGAGGCCGACGCGGTTTCCGACGATCGTGTCGTCCGGATCGATCTCGAGCGAGAGCACCGGCACGCCGTGCGCCCAGGCGTGGAGGAAGGTGTTCGGAAACCCCTCGAGGGAGGAGGTGTTGACGAGGGCGTACGCGTTCCGGTAGTAGGCGTCCATCTCTCCGGGGGGCACGAAATCGATCTGGCTCACGTTCGGCGCCTCGCGCAGCTTCTCCTTGATCGAGCGGTAGTACGACGGGTCGCCGACCTCGCCGCCGACGAGAATGAACCGGGCCTCGCCTACGCGGCGCGCGAGCTCGATGAAGAGCTCCGCGCGCTTCATCCAACGGAGCCCTCCGACCCAGAGGAACGCGGGGCCGGCGCCGGATCCGATTCCGGGCGATCCCTGCTCCCGCGGGGCCGGCGCCGCGGACGGGTCGGGGATCGGGACGCCGTTTCTGATGAGAACGGCCTCGCGTCCGAAGTTCTCCTCGAGGAGCCGCTTCTGCTTTTCCGTCTGCGCGATGACCGCGTCCGCCCGCCGGATCCCCCAGCGATAGAGCGCCGCCATGGCGGCCGGGAGGTTCCCCTGGCAATCGGGGTAGACGTTGTAGTCGCTTCCGACGGAGAAGGTGAACGCCCTTCCGAGACGGCGCGCGAACCACGCGAGCTGTCCCGTGAAGAAGGAGGTGGATCTTTGATTGTACACGTCGGCGTCCGCCGCGCGCATCGCCCGCCGGATCGAAAGCATATCGGGGAGGAAGCGGAGCTTGCGGTTGCCCTTGAACGGGGTGAAGGATTTAATGAGCGTGATGCCGTCCTCGACCTCGATATCCCGCTGTCCGTAGTCGCCGACGATGAAGGATACGGAGACCCCTTTCGAGGCGAGGTGGCGGCCGACGAGAACCTGCTGCGTTTCGGCGCCGCCCGCCCACGTGGCCGCGTCCGGCCTGAAGTAGGCGTACGCCGTCGGAGAGAAGAAACAGACCCTCACGTCGAACCTCCATGCGTCCGCGGCCGCGACGGCCGAGACGCGCGCTCGGACAGGGGGGATACTATGCGCGGCCCGGCCGCGATGCAACTGCATACTGCAACTGCATTCGGTTGCATTTTCCGTTCCCGGCGGCTATAATGCCGCCTCGACGTGTTCCATCGATCGAACCAAGGAGACGCGGGTATGAAAGGTGTCATTCTCGCAGGCGGGCTCGGGACGCGGCTCTTTCCGCTCACGAAGGTGACGAACAAGCATCTCCTGCCCGTGTACGACAAGCCCATGATCTTCTACCCGATCCAGACCCTCATCAACGCGGGGATCAGGGACATCATGATCGTCACGGGCGGCGGCAACGCTGGCGATTTCCTGCGGCTCCTCGGGAACGGCTCCGACTTCGGCCTCGCTCACATCAACTACACGTACCAGCAGGGCGAGGGCGGGATCGCCGACGCGCTCAAGCTCGCCGAGTACTGGGCCGCCGGCGAGCGGATCTGCGTCGTGCTCGGCGACAACATCATCGAGAGGAACATCGTCAGGGCCGTCGAGGCCTACCGGAAGCAGAAAAGCGGGGCGCGCATCCTCCTCAAGGAGGTCCCCGATCCCGAGCGGTTCGGCGTGCCGGTGCTCGACGGCGACCGGGTGGTGCGGATCGAGGAGAAGCCGCAGCGCCCCGCGTCCCGCTACGCGGTGACGGGGATCTACCTCTTCGACGAACGGGTCTTCGAGATCGCGCGCGAGCTGCGCCCCTCGGCGAGAGGCGAGCTCGAGATCACCGACGTCAACAACGCCTATATCGATCGCGGCGAGCTCGCGTGGGACGTCCTCGACGGGTGGTGGACGGACGCGGGGACCTTCGAATCGCTCCGGCGCGCGACGAACCTCGTCGCGGAGACGGGCGCGAACAAACTCGACTGAACGATCAGCGGAACGTCGCTCGCACGTACTCGTCGAGCGCCTCGCGCCAGTCGCGCATGGGCCTCATCTCGAGCTGCTCGAAGCGCATGTTGCGGAGCGCCTCCATCCGGGGACGGGGAGCGGGGAGCGGGTAGGCGTCGGACGAAATGGGCACGGGACGGCAATCCGCGATCCCGGCCGCCCGCACGATCTCCTCGGCCATCTCGAAGCGGCTCACGCAGCCGACGTTGGCGCAGTGGTACGTTCCGTAGAGCCCGCTTCCGATGAAGTCCCTGATCGCCCGCGCGAGATCGCGCGTGTACGTGGGCGATCCGAACTTGTCGTTCACCACCGGAAGATCGCCTCCGCGGCGCGCGCGCTCGACGAGCTTCGCGACGAACTTCTTGTCCTCGGCGCCCCCGCCGAAAAGCCAGCACGCGTAGAAGACGAAATGGCGCGGAACGAGCTCCTTCACGACGAGCTCTCCGGCGAGCTTCGAGCGCCCGTACTCGTTCACGGGCGATCGCGGATCGGTTTCGACGTAGGGGGTATCCTTCCGGCCGTCGTACACCATTCCCGTTCCGAGGTAGACCATCGCGGCGCCGCACTCGCGGGCGGCGAGGGCGACGTTGCGGGTCCCCTCGACGTTCACGAGGCGCGCGGCCTCGGGATCGAGCTCGCAGGCGTCGACGTCGGTCATCGCGGCGAGATGGAGCACGTAGGCGGGACGGGCGCGGCGGATCTCGCGGGCGACGAGGGCGGCGTCGCGGATGTCCGGTTCGTCGAGGGAAGCGGGGTGGATCTCGAAACGGCCGCGGAACGCCTCGACCGCGGCGCGGCCCAGCATGCCCCGTACGCCCGTTATGAAGATGCGTTCCACGTGGTGAGTCGCGCCGCTCTCAGCGGTCCGTGCGGCGCCAGTCGTACGGGATATCGCCGCCGTGCGGGTCGATCCGGAACTCGTCGGGATCGCCGTAGCTATACGGCTCGGTCGGCACGTTGACGACGAGCGCCTCGCGCTCCGACACGCACATGAACCCGTGGCACACGCCGGGGGGGATGTGCACGCGGACCGGGTTGTGTTCGCCGGCGTAGATCTCCATGATCTCGCCGCGCGTGGGAGATCCGTCGCGGCGGTCGTAGAGGACGATCTTCATCATACCGCTCACGACGGCCATGTTGTCGAACTGCTTCGCGTGGTAATGCCAGCCCTTGACGACGCCGGGGTAGGCGGTGGTGAGGTAGACCTGTCCGAAACGCGTGAAATCCGCCTCGTCAGAGCGCAGCAGCTCCATGAGCCGTCCGCGCTCGTCGGGGATCACTCTCAGCTTCGTGACCGTGACGCCGTCAATCATCCGTGGCTCCTCCGTGAACGTGGGACGCGGCCGCATCGAACGCGCGCGAGAGGACTGTACCCGAGGGGCGGCGGCCTGTCAACGCCTCTCGAGGAAGCTCCGTTTCGCGCCTCCCGGCGCCGCGTCCGCGCCGTCCGCGAGGACGGCGAGAACGGTGTCGGCGACGCCGAGCGGGGATATCGACCCGCGCCGCAGCCGCCATCCGTCGAGGGGGCCCGCGAGAAGCACGCCCCCCGAGCGATGGCCCCCGGAGATCTTCCGGTGGCGCGGATTGATCGTCACGAGGGGACGGTGAACGGACCACGCCGTGCCGTATTCGGGCCGCATCAGGTAGAGGACGTCGGGGAAGCGGTCGACGTGCGGTCCGCCGTAGAGCTCCTCGCGGCGCCTCGCCCAGAGGAACACGGGGCGCCCGCTCCGGTCGCGGACGCCGAGGAGGAGCGCGACGATCTCGTCGCGGACGGTCTCGTAGGCGCGCCCTTCCTCGCCGCAGCGGCGCTTCGAGATCTCGACGCCGCCGAAGGGGTTGTTCCCTCCGAACTCGGATGCGGTCGCGAGGTTGTCCGAGCGCTCGGTCATGAAGTCCCCTTTCTTGAGCTTTCTCGTCCACGGGAGCACGTGAGCGACGCGGTAGGAGAGGTCCTCGAGGTCGAGCCGGTGGAGCGTCTCGAGCGCGAGGTTCTTCGCGCGATCGATATGATAGCGGGGGCTGAGGAGCGGCGGGCCCGAGATCCGGCTTCGCAGGTAGCCGTTGCGGCGCAGCAGCTCGTTCAGGTTGAAATGGAGGGTCGCCCGCCTCCCGTGCCCGTGATCGCTCAGCACGAGCGCGACGCAGCCGGGCCCCGCGGCGTCGAGGAGCGTTCCGACGCACTCGTCGAGGACGCGGTGGAAACGGCGGAGGACCTCCCCGTGGCGGTTCCGCCGCGGATAGGTCGGATCACCGGGATCCTGATAGCGCCAGAAGAAATGGAACATCCGGTCGAGCGTGAGAAAGGTGACGAAGGCGAGATCCCACGGCTCGCCGCGCAGCAGCTCTGCCGTGTACCGCGCGACGCGTCTCGTCTCGGCCTCCGTTTTCTCCGCGAAGGAGGCGAGCTCCCGTGCGTCCGGAAAATCGACGATCCCCCCGAGCGGCGGCGGCTCGCAGCGGCCGCGGGCGGCGGGAGGCTCGACCGACGTCTCGCCCGAGATGAACACGGGCCCGCTCGCCATGATCCCGCGCACGGGCCACGGGGGGTAGGCGAGCAGCGGATTCACGACGACGACGCTCTTGCCGAGCTCGCACGCCCGGTCCCAGAACGTCCGGCCGCGGAACGAGGCGGTGTCGACGGCGAAGCGCTTCGCGTCCTTCTTGAAGTAGTCGATGCTCTCGAGAACGCCGTGCTCGCTCGGATCGAGCCCCGTGAATATGCTCACCCACGAGGGGATGCTGTCCGGCGGAAAGATCGCCTCGAGCTCTCCGCCGAAGCCGGAGCGCGCGACGCGCGAGAGGTTCGGAAGCTCCGGCAGGAGCGGCTCGAGCACCCGCCAGTCCATCCCGTCGATGCCGATGACGATGATTCGACCCATCTACCGCGCCTTTCCGCGTTCCCGCTCAGCCCGCCACGATGCCGTTCGGGCCCATACCTCGTCGAAGACGACCTCGACCGGCCGCCCGCCGTCGACGACGGGAGCGTTCAGGATGCGTGCCAGCTCCACGTAATATTCCCGCCGGTCGGCGAGATACGCGGGAGGCGTGCCGTCCGATTTCCGCGCCGCCCCCGTTTCCGGATCGATGTCGACGACGATCGCGAGCGACGGCTTCGGAAAGAGCGCGAGCAGCGGATGGCTCATGAGGCCGCCGAGGGCGGGCGGGGGCGCGGAGAAGTTGATCGCTATGTCTATGAGCGTGTCGTGGACGTAGCGGTCGCAGATCACCGCGGCTCCGCGCCGCCGGGGGGGCGCGAGACGGCCGCGGACCTCCCACGAGTATTCGCTCCAGACGAGGATCTGCCAGAGCGAGCGCTTCAGGCCGCCCTTCATCGTGCGCCGCTTCGCGTCGCGGAACGCCGCGTAATCCTCCGCGCCGGCGCCGGAGGAGGAGCGCAACCGCCTCTTCGCGAAGCGGATCAGGGGGGCGCTGATGCGCGGCTCCCAGCGGTTCCAGACGGCCTCGGCGGGTATTCCGGCCGCGGCGAGACGTTCGGCGAGGAGCGCGGTCTGGGTCGACTTGCCGGATCCGTCGAGTCCGCAGAGGACGATCATGTCGGCGCGAGGTTTCGCGTTCGGATCGAACGGGCCTTTCATCGCGGAGCCTCCGGGCCGCGCTCGCGGGCGAGCGCGGAGAGATGCGGGAGGAGATGGGCACGGAAGACCATCTGCCACGAATAGCCGCCGACCTTCGACGCGGTCGCCGAAGGCTCCCGCCGGACCTCGGCGATCTTCCCTCCGATCTCCGAGACGCGATCGAAGTAGCGGAAACCGCTCCCCTCGCGAAGCATCTCGGGGAGGATCCCGAAGCGGGTGGCCACGACGGGGAGGTTGCAGGCGCACGCTTCGATCACGGAGAGCGGGAACTCCACGGCGCCGGTCGGATTTCCGACGGGGAAGAAATAGCAGTCGGCGGCCTGGTAGAGCTCGTGAACCGCCGGAATGTACTCGTCGATCACGATGATGCCGGCGTTGCGCAGGCGGTCCGCCCACGAGGGATCGACGTCGCCCGCCTTGATGACCGGCTGCACGTCGTTCCCCCAGTCCCGGTATCTCAGGAACGCCTCGAGGTTGCGGCTCTCGCGGACGTGGCCGACGTGGAGGAGTATGAAACGGTCGCGGGGAAGATCGTACTTCGCGCGCAGCCGGGCCCGCGCGTCGGCAGCCGCCGGGCGAAAGACGCGCTCGTCGAAACCGGGCATGATGAAGTCCGCCTCGATGCCGGCCCGGTTGAGGGCGTCGCGGACGGCGGCGACGGGGGAGAGGACGACGTCGACCGCGCCCGCGCGGCCGAGGAGCCGGTGAAAGGAGATCGGA
>JAGUZZ010000337.1:0-3895 GCA_020060525.1 bacterium
CACGGGCCGAACGCGAAGCCGGCGAAAACGGGCGCGCCGGCGAGCCCCGCCCCGAGATAGGCGGCCATCGCGATGAAACCGTCGCGAGGGCCGAGCATTATGCCGGCGAGAACCGCGAAGAGGGTCTGAAGCGTGAGCGGCACCGGCGTGAACGGAAGCCGCACGGCGAGCTGGGCGCCGGCCGCCGTGAACGCCGCGAACGCGCCTATCCTGAGAACCCGGCGCGCCGCCTCCGACGCGGCGGGGATCGCCATCGTCATCTCCGTTGCATGAATCGCTTTCGAACGCACGCGGGCTCCTTTCGTCGAATCCAGCTCCGCCGGCGCCTATCGCCTTGCCGCTATGGGTATAGGGAAAGATACTCGGTTCGAAGGCGGCATTTCAAGGAAAGAATGCCCCCGCCCCCTAGGGCCGCTCCGTCGACTCCCCTGCGCCCGCATCCTCGCCGCGCGCCTCCACCTCGCGGTCCCCGCCGTCCTTCACGGAGACGTTCCCGAGGTAGTAGTTCGCAAGAACCCCTATCTGGCCCCGGAGCCTCGCGATGTCGCCCGGGACCGCCGGGAGGGTGTCGTATTCGGCGCGAACGGCGGCGAGCACGGAGACGAACTCGAAGAGAAAGAGCCTCAACGTCATGAGATAGCGGTAGTTGAACTCGAGATCCTCGACGTAGCCCGCCCCGCCCGCCTCCCGGCCCGCGGCGAGCGCGGCGAACGCCGGATCCTCCCGCGCCTCGAAGGCGCGGCGGTGGCGCGCCCCGGTCGAGCGGCGCGCGCTCTTCTCGAGGTCGCCGAGGATCGCCGCGGCCCTCTTTTCGTCGAGATCCTCGCCGGGATCGAGGATGCGCTCGACGAGCGAGAGCGCCTCCTCGACGACCCCGTCGAGATACACGATGTTCCTCTCGAGGGAGAGCGCGTAGCCCGGCGCGTCCGAGCGGTCGCGCTTGCCCCAGAGGAGGATGTCGAAATTGCGCCTGAAATCGTCGGGCGACGGGTAGCTTCGCGAGATATGCTCCGAGAAGGTGGCGAAGATCTCGTCCAGGGTCGCGGTCTTTCGATCCATGGCGGCCGTGTCCCTTTCCCCTACTCGATCCGCGCCGAAGCCTCGACCGCGCATTCCGGCCCGGGCCGGTACGCGGCGATCCTTCCCGAGGCGAGGCTCCCGTCCGAGCCGACGGCGACGAAGGAGTCGGGCGTCGCCTCGAGGGCGCGCGCGGCGAAGGGAAGCCAGCCCGCCTCGAGGATGCGGAAGGAGCCGAGCGGTCCCGCCGCGATCCGCAGGATCGTGCCGTCCTCGAGCTGGAGGACGACGCTCGATCCCGCCGTCGAAGCCCGCAGCGCGCGTCCGGCGAGAGCGCCGCGGCGGACCTCGGCCATGGTCGAGGGATCGAAGAAAACGAGGGTGTCGCCCGCGAGCGGAACCCCGCGGCACAGAAGCACGAGCGAGCCGCCGAGCGCGCCCGCGACCTCTCGCCGGCCCCGCCCCGGAACGGCGTTCCCCGCCGGGGAGAACCGGGACCGGGGCCCGGCCTCGAAGAGGAGAAGCCCCTTTTCCTCCGTGAACACGAAGAGCCGCCCGCCTGCGAGCGCGGCGTCGCGGAAACCGCGCGCGAGCTTCGTTCCCGGCACGCCCTCGCGCGTCCCCTCGCCGAAGAAATGCCCGAAGCCGTTCTCGGTGACGGCGCACGTCCCGTCCTCGACGGAGAAGACGCGCGCGATCCCGCGCGGGAGGGCGCGTTCGTACACGGGAGCCGGACTCGCGCCGCAATCGAAGACGACCGTCCGCGATTTCGAGGTGAAGTTGAGCGCCACGGCCGCGCGGTTCCCGCGGCGGGAGACGTCGGCGATCTCGGCGGATTTTGCCGCCACCTCGGCCACCCGCGAAGGCGGCGTCTTCGGATCGTCGAGAAGCGCGCGGACCTCCGTGAAATAGAGGCCGCTGCGCTTGCCCTCACGGACGAGCGACAGGAGAAACCCCCCGTCGCCCCGCTCGCCGCCGGGGCCGTCCGCGGACGTCCCCCCGGCGCCTTTCCCATCCGCGCCGACCAGTTCCTCCTCGCGGGAGAACTCGAACTCGTATCCGTCGATCGCCTCGGGCGCCTCGATCGGAGCGCAGGCCGCGACTATTATCTCGCAGTCGCCGGTCGCGCCGCCGGCCGGGGCCTCGAAATAGAGCCACCCCCGCCTCTCCTCGCCCGGCTCGAGGCGGATCGGGGCGAGGAGCCCGCTTCCGAGCGGCGGATGGAGCGAGCGGTTGAAGAGCGGCCGGTAGAACCTCCCGACGCTCGCCTCCTTGTAGAGCGTGTAGACGCCGAAGGGGGGAAGGATGGGGCTCGCGACGATCTCGAGGGCGCCGGGATGTCGATAGCCGCTCGATCGCCGGGCGCCCGCGATGATCGCGGACACGTGCCCCGGGTGGAGAGGCGGGAGCGTATCCGCGCCGCTCACGAGCCTCACGCCGGCGAACCCCGGCCCGATATCCATGCCGTTCGACGCGTACACGAGGAGCGGCGACGGGCCGTCGTTGCGGAGAACCGCCTGCACGGCGAGGATCCCCTTCTCGGCGAGCGTCGTCTTGAAAAAGCCGGGGACCTTGTCGTCCGGCGCGACGAAGCGGGCCGCGAGGGAGATCGCTTCACCGGCGGAGGCCGGAGCGGCTTCGAGGACGCGCGGAGGCGTGCGCGCGCCGAAAAGGGCGCAGGAGAACGACGCCGCGGCCGCGAGGCCGCAGAGAGAGGCGAGAACGGCTCGCCGTGCGCGAAGCTGTTTCATGGTCACCCGGGGTTCGCTCCTTTTTCGCGGCCTCGCGCCGCGCGTTTCACGCCGGGACCGGCGGCGGCCCGCCGCCGCGCGCTATCTCCGAGGCGAGCCCCTCGAGGAGCACCGTGCGTCCGAGCGGGATCACGCGGCAGTAGCGCTCGGCGGTCCGCAGAAAGCAGGGGTTCTCGCAGAAGCCGCCCGAGAGGTACATGTGCTCCGGGCGCCCCGCGAAATCGATCACGTTCCGGACGAGCCCGTGGAGAAACATCGCGACGCTCGTCTCCGGCGCGGTTCCGAGCGAGATCTGCTCGAGCACCCGCTCCATGCCGAAGACGCCGCACGTGACGTTCACCCACCGGTCCGCGGGCGGCAGCGACGCGAAATCGACGTCGTAGTAGCCGCCGAGGAGCTCGAGCGTGGCCCCCGTCGTCGAGCCGCACGCGAGGTTCCAGTCGAGCTTCTCGACCTTCCGGTTCCGGAACCGGACGAACTTTATATCCCTCCCGCCGACGTCCACAAGGGAAAAGTCCCCCTCGTCGACGAGGGCGAGCCCCCCCTCGGCGAGCGCGACGAGCTCGTTGCGGTAGAGGCGGCAGCGGCTCTTTCCCGAGTGCCCGGTCGCGACGTCGAAGCTGGCGCCCGGGCGCCGCACGAGCTCCTTCGTCGTGAGTATCTCGAGGGCTCCCGATTCGAGATCCCGTATCTTCGTCCACGTGCTGCCGCAGTCCGCGATGATCATGCCGCTCCCTCAGGACAGCTTGAGAAACGCCTCGACCTTCGCGAGGATCGAATCGTTGATCTCCCGGTGGCAATCGACGGCGAGTCCGCGGTGCCGCTCGGCGAGATGGTGCGCGAGATCCTGCTTGGCGCAGAAGCTCTGCGTGAAGAACACGGTCGGCACGCCCTCGTCGACGAAGCATTCGAGCCCGAGGTCGGCCGGCCGCCCGGCCTCGACGCACCGGATCCATCCGTACGCGTGGGTCGTCTCGGGAAAGAGATCGAGGATGCGGAAATCGTGCGGCGGCACGCCCCAGAACCCGTGCGTCGGCGCGCACGGCGCGGGCGGCTCCGCCGGGACGGACGGATCGACGACCGTCGCCATGATGCGGTCGATCTTCTCGCGGAGCCGAAGACGCGCC
>JAGUZZ010000023.1:0-10101 GCA_020060525.1 bacterium
CTCGGCGCGCGTGACGAGATGGAGCAGAATGATCGGAGAGCCGAGCGCGATGAGCATCGCCGCCTTTTTGCCGTGCTTCTCGTGGAAGACGCCGAACACGGCGAGCAGCAGCACGAAGGCGATCCACCGGAACGCCCATTCGAAGATCGTCTTGAGCGGAACGGTGATCACCCGGTACGTCTCGATCTGCCCGCGCACGATCACGCCCGGCGCGAATTGCTCGAACGCGACGTAGAGCGCGCCGAGCGCCGCGATCGGCAGGACGCAGTAGAGTATCGTGCGGCGCCAGCCGTGCGAGAAGAGCACGTAGAGCCCGAGCGCCGGCATGAAGACGGGGAGCAGGTACTTCGTGGCCGCCGCGATGAACAGCGCGATCGATCCGAAGACGATCGCGAAGACCCGGTGCCGCTCGGACGCGACTCGCGTCGAGAGGACGAGCATGCAGAAGGAGGCGCCGAGAAAGAACGCCGCCGTCATGTCGTACGTCGCGAGCTTCGAGAGGTAGAGCGTCTGTCCGGTGAAGATGAACAGCGCGGCCGCGAGGACCCCGAGCGCCTCGCCGAGGAGGAGCGTCGACGCGAGGTACACCGCCGCCGTGAGACCGAGGCCGAAGACGAGGCTCACGATCCGGGCGCCGTGAATCCCCCCCGCTAGGTCTCCGATCGCGGCGAGCGTCGGATGGATGCGGGGGCTGCCGGTCGCGAAGGGGCAGCCCGGGCACGGATCCCCGCGCAGGAGCTCGCGCCCCATCGTGATATGGTACGCCTCGTCGATGAAGACGGAGTTGTAATCGAGATCGAACACGGTGACGAGAAGCCCGTACAGCAGCACGAGCAGGAACAGCGACCGTGGACGCACCATGACGTGTTTCATAGCTTATCGCAGCGTCGAGAGGGCGGTCGCGACGGCGACGATCCGGTTGATCGCGTCGACCCCCGTGTTTTCGAATCTGACTCCCGCCACCCATTCGGGGTATTCATCGGATCCCCGCTCGACGACGCGGACGACGATCCCGCGAAGCGTCTCGGCGTCCTCGCGGAACGCGATCTCGACGGCGACGCGGTCGCCCGCGGCGAGCTCTTCGCGCGAGGCGAGCAGCATCCCCGTATCCGACACGTTCCGGATCGCCCCGAGCGCGGGACGGCCCCCGTTCGCCGCGATCGAGGCGGGCAGGTGGGCCGGGAGGCGCGACGCGCGCTCGCGGTGCTCCGGCTCCTTCGCGAGCCGCTTGTCGAGGTACGTCCGGTATCGCGTCGAGTACTCGGCGAGGAACTTCGCGACCGACGATTCGCGCAGGTAGCGCGAGAGCGTATCGAGCTCGCCCGTAATCCCCGTCACGGCAACCCCGAACCGCCCCACGACGTCGTTTCCGGCGGCCGCCGTCTTGGCGTGCTTGACGTGCCCCGTCGCCCGGACCGTGACGCGCGGCAGCTCGATCTCGAGGGAGAGATCGCGGTTTTTCGGGATCTCGCCGGCGGCGACGATCGAGAGCCCCGTCTCCGTCGCGTCCTCGGCGACGGCGCCGCGGCGGACGGGCTTACCGCCGTCGTTCCAGCCCACGCGCACGGGCACCGAGTCGAAGAGCCTGAAATCCCCGCGGCGCTGCTCGAACTTCGTGCGGGCGTATACGATGATGGCGAGCGCCAGGCCGCTGTTGAAAAGCGCCCAGAGGCTGTTCACGGCGATGATGAACTCGTCGCCCCGCCGGCCGGCGAGCAGCATCCAGAGCGCGAAGACGATCCCGAGCACGCTGCCGCCGGCGACAGCGATCTGCGGCGCGAGCAGCGCGTGCGGAGCCGAGGCGCGCTCGCCCTTCGGCGTCACTTTGAACTGGCGCAGGCGCCGCGGCAGGAGGAGCGAGAAGAAGGACTGAAGGTACGTGACGAATTTCCCCATGCTGAACTGCTCGAGAAGGAGATACCCCGCGTAGCCGCGCCCCATCTCGTTGTAGGCGAAGAGGGCGAGCGCGTAGTACGGAACGAAGTGCATGAGGTACGTGATGTCGAGGGCCTGCATCGGAAGCACTCCCGTGAAGAGCACGATCGGCGGCGTCACGTAGAAGACGAGCTTCTGAAACCCCTCGATCGGATAGATGAGGCTTCCGAGGTAACACAGGCGCTGGGGGAAGGTGAGCCCGCGCACGAAGAGCGGATTCGCCGTGAAGAACACCTGCCAGCCGCCGAGGCTCCACCGCCGCCGCTGGATGTGGAACGGATGGATCGTTTCGGCGGCGATGCCGTAGGCGAGCGGTTCGAGATGGTACGCGGATTTCCAGCCCTTCGCGTGAATTTTGACCGAGGTGAGCATATCCTCGGTGATCGATCCCGTCGCGAAACCGCCGACGTCGTCGAGCGCCGCGCGCCGCATAATGGCGCAGCTACCGACGAAGTAGGCGGCCTCCCAGCGGTCGCGCCCGGGCTGGATGAGGTTGTAGAAGAGACCCTGCTCGGTCCACACGTACTTCTTCTCGTGGTCGGCGCGGTGCTGGAAGGAATCGATGTTGTAGAACTCCTGCGGCGCCTGAGCGAACGCGAGCTTCTCGTCGGCGAAATAGCCGATGAGGCGGTCGATGAACCACGGAAGCGGCGCGTGATCGGCGTCGAAGATGGCGACGAACTCGGCCGTCGAGTGCTCGAGTCCGAAGTTGACGTTCCCCGCCTTCGCGTGCTCGTGCGTCTCGCGCGCGAGGTACACGCACCCGAGCTCCTCGCAGAGCTTTTTCACCGCGGGCCGGTTCCCGTCGTCGAGGAGGAGCGTGCGATGCGGATACCGGAGATCCCGGCAGGCGAGCAGCGTTTTACGCAGCACGGCCTCGGGCTCGTTCTTCGTCGGAACGAGCACGTCGACGGTTCGGCCGGGAATCGCGGGAGGCGCCTCGCGGTAGCGGGGCCGCCAGACGGCGAAAAAGAAGAGGAACGTCGTGATCGCGCCGAAACACTCGGCGATCCAGAGGGACCACGAGAAGAAAAGCGCCTGCTGGTTGAACGTCGAAGTGACGCGCCAATAGAGATAGTAGAGCGTCACGATCGCGGACACGACCGCGACGACGCGGCGGAGATTTTCCCCTCTCGAGCGTTCCGTGTGGTTCAAGATTGCTCACCCGGCGGCGGGATTTCCCCTTATTCGCCGCCAAAATCCTTTGAAATGAAAAACATATCAATTTCCGTGCCAGCGGGGTACGCCCGCGGGCGGGGACCGGTCGCGGCCGCCCGCGGGCGAGGGAAGCGCGGTCCGCTACTTCATGCCGTCGATGAGATCCTTCATCGAGCCGAGCGGCGCGCCGACGCCGTAGAACTGCTCGTTGCCCGGGCCGAAGAGGATCGGCCGGAGCTTCCCGAGATCGGGCGCTCCCGAGGCGTTCACGATCGACTCGTCCGCGTGCACCGATACGATCTCGCCGATGAACATCGTATGGAGGCCGAGCTCGTAGGTGTGCAGCAGCCGGCATTCGACGACGAGGGGAAACTCCCGCACGTACGGAGCCGCCACGCTGTCCGCGCGGACGGCCGTGAGCCCCGTCGCCGCGAACTTGTCCGTATCGCGCCCGGAGACGCTTCCGAAATAGGCCGCCGCCGAGGCGTGCTTCTCGGAAGGCACGCTCACCGTGAAGGCGCGGCTCTTCATGATATTTCCGTGCGTGTAGGTGGCGGCCCTGAGCGAGACGGCGACGCACGGGGGTCGCGAGCAGCAGATGCCCGCCCACGAGGCGGTCATGGCGTTGGGTTTTCCTTGCGCGTCGTACGAGCCGATCACCCATACCGGGCAGGGCGAGGCGAGCGTTTTCGCGCCGAGAGATCTGCGGCTCTCTCCCCCTTCGCCCTCTCCCGCCGCGGCGGCGCCGTGCGAGAAGGCGGAGAACAGCAAGCCCCCCGCGGCTATCGCGGCGAGCGTCGAGATCGCAACGCTTTTCCTTTTCATTAGATACACCGTGATCCTCCTTTGAGCCGAAACGTGGACACTCATCGCCGTTGACTTCTTCGAATAGGTATGATACACTATTTCCCGGGAAGAGTGTTTCGAAAAGCGGCTCGCCGCCGCACGGAGGGGAATCATGAAGAAAGCGCTATTCTACGTGCTGCTGCCGGTGCTCATCCTCGCAAGCGCGCCGGCGATCGCCGAGGATTGCATCGACGTCGAGCTCGACGCGCAGCCCATTCCGGGCGATCCGTACGACTATCTCCAGATCACGTGGTCGGTATTGAACTGCGGAACGGCCGACGCGCGGGTCCATTTCACCCTGACCCTTCAGCGCGGATTCGACTACCTCGCCTCGATCGATTTCTACGCGTATCTGCGCGCCGGCGTTCCTCTCAGCGGGACGATCAGACTGCCGGTCATCTGCTGCATCCCTGAGGGCATGTACACGCTCTGCATGAAAGCGGAGGTCGGCGCGGCGCAGGACCAGTCATGCGCCGCGATCGTCGTCGACGAGGCGAACAACATCACGGCGTTCACGAAGATACTCGAGCCGATCGCAGTGGAACCTTCGACCTGGGGATCCATCAAGAATCTCTACCGTTGACGCGGTGCTGCAAGGCCGATCGCGGGGGAGCGTCGCACGAAGACGCTCCCCCGCATCGTTTTCCGGCGGCCAAACCGCATCCGATTGTGCAACACTATATGCAAAAATGCGCCTCGCGCGTCGCCGCGGGGCGTCTCCGATGATTGCCTATCGCTGCCCGGCGTTCCCGGCCCGAAAAGTCGCATTATTTCCGGCAAGATTAATTTCCCCCCAAGAGCCATCCCGCCCGCGGATGAATACTCCGTATCGACTTGCATTATAACGAGTTGTTCCCTGATGTCCGGCGCGTCGCGGCGTCCCTTCGGTGTCCGCGGAGCGGCGACCGCATCCGCCCGGTCCCGGTGGCCTACGATTTGCATGAAGGAGGCGGGTGATTCGTTTGAAGAGCAAGGGGAAGGATATGAAAAAGGCCGGCTTCACGCTCACGGAACTCATGGTGACGATATCGATCATCGGGCTGCTCGCCGTGCTTTCGGTGCCCGGCTTCACGCGCTTCCGCCAGAACTGGAAGCTCCGCGGGGAGGCCGATCAGTTCGCCGCGACGATCCGCGCGGCCCGGGCGGCGGCCGTCATGAAGAGCACGAACGCCGTTTTCGTGTTCAATCTCGATGAACGGACGTTTTTCTACTTCGAGGACGACAACCGCGACGGCTCGCGCGACGCCAGCGAATACCGGAGCGCGACGTACAGTCTCGATCCGGCGATCAGGTTCGCCGCGCACACGCTGCCGGGGACGACCCTCACGTTCGGCGCGAAGGGAAACACCCCGAACAGCGGCTCGATCACGCTGCGCAACTCGTACAACAGCACCCGAAGGGTCCGGATATACGGCGGGACGGGCAACGTCACCGTTAACTGACGGGAGTGAAATGAACACGCTGAAATCTCAGAAGGGCGTCGGACTCATCGAAATCGTCGTCGCGATGCTGGTGTTCGCGGTCGGGATCGTGGCGGCTCTGCGCACGCTGCCGGAAAGCAACACGGCCACGTCCCGCGCGCGCAACATCACGATCGCCACGAACCTCGCGCAGGAGCAGATCGAGCGGCTCATGGGATCGCCGTTCACGTCCGCCGTTCTCACGGCGGGCGCGCACACGGATCCCGGCAATCCGCTCGAACGCCACTTCACGCGAAGCTGGAACGTCGTGGACAACTCGCCGCTCTCCGGCATGAAGCAGGTCGCCGTCACGGTGAGCTTCAACTCCGGGAGCGCCGACAGCTCCGTGACACTGAGCACGCTCATAACCTCGAGGCGGTAATCCATTATGACGCGCACGAAACGCATACGTTTGCGGCGGAGAACGGCCGGCTTCACGCTCGTCGAGATGGTGTTCAGCATGCTCGTGCTGGGCGTCGTCCTCATCGCGCTCGCCGGCATCTTCATCCTCTTCCAGAGAAGCGCCGCCACGACGACCGACTACGCCGAGGCGCAGCAGAACGCGCGCATCGCCGTCGATTTCATCACGGAGCTCCTGCGCCAGGCGGGATCCCAGACGGATTACTTCCGCGGACAGCGCGCCATCGTTCACGCGGGGCCGTATCAGGTCGTCATCAACGCGGACATCGACAACGGCAGGACGATCGACGGTCTCGGGCCGCTCACGGCGCTTCATCCGGCGTTCAATCCGAAGACTGTTCCGCCGACCGGAACGATCCTCTACTACGCCGGCTCGTACCAGTCGACCGCCGAGACGATCGTCCTCACGCTCGACTCCAACGACGACGGCGTCATCAGCGGCGGGGACCGCGGAGACGATCCGGAGGAGACGGGGCTCAACAGGAACCTCTTCATGCTCCGGAAAGTCATCTACGGATACAACGGAGCGGGACGCAACGAGATGCGCTCCTCGAACCTCGCGCTCGTGCGCGGACCCAACCTCGCGCCGACATGGACCGTGCCGGAGCCTCTCTTTCAGTACTGGTACGACCACGACGACAACCCCGCGACGCCGGACCGGCTCTGGGGGGACGCCAACAACAACGGCGTCCTCGACACCGGCGAAATCGGCGCCGTGACCGAGGTGACGTCCGTCAACCTTCCGCGCATACGGAAGATCCGCACGACCGCGACCGCCGAGTCCAACCATTACAACAAGCGTTACGAAACGAACGGCGGCTTCCTCTCCGTTTCGATGAATTCAGAGGTTTTCGTGCGCAACGCCACGCGCTCGAGCTCGAACATCTACGGTCGCGTGTACCACGACGTGGACAGCGACGGCGTGCTCGACGTCGGGGAAACCGGCATCTACAACGTCGAGGTGCGCGTCGCCGGCACGAGCCGCAGCACGCGGACCGACAACTTCGGCAACTTCTACCTGTCGCTGCCGCCCGGCGATTACTCGATCCAGGAGATCGATCCTCCCGGCTACACGTCGACGACGGCGAATCTCGTCTCGATAACGCTCGCCGCAGGCCAGACGCAGGTCGTCTACTTCGGCGATCGCTCCAACCTGCCCGTCGGAACGATTCGCGGGACGGTCTTCGAGGACCTCGACCAGAACGGCGTCAGGAACGGGGAGGAACGCGGCCTGCCGAGCGTGCTCATCTCCCTCGATAACGGCGCCGAAACGTACACGAACAATACCGGCTACTATTCGTTCGTCGTCCAGCAGGGCACCTATCAGGTCGTCGAAACCGACCCCGTCGGCTACAGCTCGACGACGCCCAACTCGGCGAGCGCGACCATCGCGAACGAAGGCGACACCGTGACGGTCAACTTCGGAGACTACGGCGGCCCCGTCTACGGCACGCTCCACGGCTACGTTTACCTCGACACCAACGAGGACGGAGCCCGCGGAAGCGGCGAGGAAGGGCTGCCGAACGTCGTCGTCCGGGTCTCCACCGGGGACAGCACCATGACGAACGCAAAGGGGTATTTCAAGTTCACGCTGCCGCCCGGCACCTACTCGCTCACCGAAACGGATCCGGTCGGCTACACCTCGACGACGGTCAACACGTATACGAACATCCTCATCGCCCCCGACACCTTCGTCGTGCGCTACTTCGGCGACATCCTCGAGACGCGCACGGACTTCGTCGAGATCCACATTTCGAACACCGACCGCGTGCTGTCGGTGGCCACGGAAGATCTCAAGGAAGACGCGATGAAGGATCAGGATATCGTCCTCGGCACGGCGCTCGTGACGGGCCTCGGAAACATGCTCGTCTTCCACAACGAATGGGAGACCTCCACGACGCCGATCACCGAGCTCTTCAAATCGGAGCCGACGTACCGGCGCGACGCGGGGCAGAACATCAACGCGATGAGCCGCGGGGATCTGTCGGGCGACAACGTGCCGGACATCGTCACCGGCCTCGACTGCAACGCGAGCCCGAACATCCAGATATGGTTCACGGGAGGCGCGGGCGTTCTGAGCACGAGCCCCGACGCGAGCTACATCACGGGCGGTGCCAACGTCGTCATGGACAGCAAGCTCGCCGACCTCGACGGCGACGGCGATCCGGATCTCGTCGTCGGTCTCAGATCGCCGCTCGGCATCTACAGCGGCGGATTCCAGGTATTTCGGGGAGAGGGCGGCGGTTCGTTCTCCTCCCACCAGTACGTCACGACGGCCGGATCGACCGGAAGCATCAGCCTCGGCGAGATCTGGGCGGTCGAGACGGGGGACGTGAACGGCGACGGATACGAGGACGTCGTCATCGGCTCGCACGGCAACGCGTTCTCGGGCCACGTCGACGTTTATCTCAACGACGGCTCGGGAACCGTCTCCTGGCACGCGCGCTATCGCGCGCCGTACGCGGTGAACGACCTCAAGGTCGTGGACATGATGGAGGACGACGCGGGAGATCCCGATATCGTCGCGGCCGTCGCCTCCGGTCCGACCACGGGCGCGGTTCTGCTGTGGCTCAACGAGGCCGGCGTCTTCGGCCAGCCGGACACCACGGGGTTCGTCTTCGGCGCCGAGGAAACGCCGCGGTGGCCCCACGATTGGGTCGACGCGCAGGGGGCGGCCCTCTGCCTCTCGATCCTCCACCTCAACCGCGATATCTTCCCCGACATCGCCTACGGCACGAGGAACTCCGTCCTCTACGAGGGCAACATCTACGTGCTGGCCTGCTACGGCACGCTGCCCGACGGCGGACAGAAGATCAACCAGACGTACTCGGGCGAGATCATCACTATGGATGTCGCGGACTTCAACAAAGACAACCGCCCCGACCTCGTCGTCGGGACGCGAACCTCGGCCGCGCAGGGAAAGCTCGTCGCGTACTTCGGGCGGGATCTCTAAGATCCGGCGCCCGCGGTAATCGAAAGGAACGGCACGAAATGAAAAAGATCAAGCTCGGAACGATGAACGGCGAAGGCGGCAACGCTCTCGTCATCACGCTCATCATCCTCTTCTCGATCTCGGTGATCGGGGCGACGCTCGCCATGGTCAGCTCGCTCGATCTCAAGATCGCGGGGAACCAGCGGGCGACGGCGCGCGCGCTCCCCGTCGCCGAGGCGGGGCTCAGCGAAGCGATCCATCGCCTGTCGCTGCCGAACCCGACGAACATGACCATCGCGGGATGGACCGGCAACATCGCCATCAGCGACAGCGAGCCGTACAATCCGAACTGGACGACGCGGATCTATCTCACCCCCCCGGGATCGGCGCCGGTTTCCGGAAGCGCGACGGTCTTCCATACGGGGACCCTTCAGAGCACGAACCAGCCGTATCTGCAGTACTCGGCCGCGAGCGGAACGGACGGCGTCCTCACGATCCGACACAAGTGGCGCGACCTCGACGGCGACAACGTGCGGGACGCGAACGAGATCGTACGTTGGGATCCGCTCCAGATGCCGCCGGAGAACATGACGTCGGGGTTCCCCGTGGAGATCGTCACGGTGCAGGGGAATCAGGGCGGCGCCGTTCGAACGATCGAGGCCGAGGTCACCAAGCGCACGATCCTCGTCCGCACGCTCGGCGCGCTCTACTGCGACAAGGCGGTCCGGCTCACCGGTAACTGCGATTTCTGCGGATACAACCACAGCATCAACACACCCCCGGGAACCGTTCCGAACGCCTGCTACGCGTACCACCTCGCGACCGGGCACCTTCCGGGCGTGACGACCACCGGTGACAACGTGCAGGTGCAGGGAAGCGCGCATACGAGCGGAAGCCCGTCGCCCATAGACAAGTCGGCGACGAATCCGTGGTACTCGCTCGCCGAGGTCCTCGGCCTCGACCAGAGCGAGGTCAACAGGCTGCTCGCGCAGGCCGACAACACGACGATCAAGAATCCGCTGAACGGCATCACCTACATCAACGGAGACGCGAACGTCAACTCCAACCTCGTCGGCCAGGGTCTCCTCTACATCACCGGAGACCTCAAGGGAGCGGGGTCGTTCAGGTACAAGGGATTGATCTACGTCGAGGGGGACGTAAAGCTCACCGGTACGCCGTGGATCCTCGGGAGCGTCATCGTGAAGGGAACTTCGGATTTCAATTTCAGCGCCGGAAACGCGGGCGTCCTCTACAGCAAGGACGCGCTGACGACGTACCTCAGCGGTTTCATGCCGTGCCTCGTGCTGACCTGGCGCGAGATGTAGCGAAGATTCGCCCTGTGAGGCGAAG
>JAGUZZ010000230.1:0-5676 GCA_020060525.1 bacterium
CGACGCTCTTCCGATCTAGCTCGGCCGCCGCCGCCGCCGCGGCGCGCGGATACTCCCACGGCGCGGCGAGAACCGCCGCGACGAGATCGTGATCGGCGCCCTCGCTCCGGAGCATCGCCTGGAACCGCTGCGAGTAGAACTCCCGGATCGCGGCGGCGAGTCCGACGCCGCGTTTCGAGGCCGCGGCGGCCTCTCCGAAGAGCTCGACGCTGCGCCGGACGCCGTCCTCGAGCGAGAAGGTCGCGCCCGAGCCGAGAACGATCCGGAGCACGCCGAGAGCCTGCCGCCGAAGGCCGTAGGGATCCTGCGAGCCGGTCGGCTCGAGCCCCGCGATGAAGCAGCCGGTGATCGTGTCCATCTTGTCGGCTATGGCGACGAGCTCGGCGACGCGCCCGCGCGGCAGGCGGTCGCCCGCGAAACGCGGCAGGTAATGCTCGAGAACCGCGTCCGCCACCTCCGGGACCTCCCCGGAGACGCGCGCGTATTCGCGCCCGATATACCCCTGAAGCGCCGTGAACTCCTTGCCGTCCTTCACCATCTCGCTCGCGAGATCGGCCTTGGCGAGCGTCGCCGCACGGGCGATATGCTCGTCGAGCCGCTCCCCCTCGATACCCCAGGCCTCCCGTATGAAGCGCGCGAGCGTCTCGATGCGGCGCGCCTTGTCCGCGAGACTGCCGAGCCCCTCGAGCCACACGATGCCGGAGAGCTTCTCCGCCATCCGCTCGAACGGCTTCGCCGTGTCCTCCTCGAAGTAAAACACCGCGTCGTCGAGCCGCGCCCGCAGCACGCGCTCGTACCCCCGCACGACGCCCGCGGCGTTCCGGCGGACGCCGTCCGCGAACGCGACGAAGTGCGGCAGCAGCGCCCCGTCGCTTCCCGCGATGGAAAAGTAGCGCTGATGGCTCTTGAGCGCCGTGACGATCACCTCGCGCGGGAGCCTCAGGAACGAAGCGTCGTAGGAGCCCGCGAGGGCGACCGGGGATTCGAGCAGGTTCGCGACGATCGAGACGAGCTCCTCGTCCTCGACGAGGCGGCCCCCCGACCGCGCCGCGAGCCGCTGCGCCTCGGCGCGCACGATCCCGCGGCGCTCTTCCGGATCGAGGACGATGCGCGAGCGTTTCATGAGCGCGAAATACCGCGCCGGCGACTCGACCGGAATCGAGTCTTCGGAGAGGGGCGACAGACGCGTGCGGCGCCCCGACACGAGGCCTGCCGCGCGCACTCTGACCGCGCTCTTCCCGTAGAGGCACAGTATCCAACGGATCGGGCGGGCGAACGGAGCGGAGCCCGCGTTCCATCTCATCGTCTTGGGGCTCCGCAGCCCCTCGATCCAGCGGGGCGCCCGCTCGCGGAGCGCAGTGATAGAGGGCTTTCCTTCCTCGCGCCGCACGGCGGCAAGATATTCCCCGCGCTCCGTCTCGACGCGCACGAGACGGCCGACGGGAACGCCCTGCGACTTCGCGAACCCTTCGGCCGCTTTCGTGAAGCTTCCGTCCGGGGCGAACGCGACCTTGACCGGAGGGCCGACGACGCGGTCCTCGGCCGCCTCCTGCTTCGGAGCGACTCCGGCGACGTGCACGACGAGACGTTTCGGCGTGCCGAAAACGGAAAAGCCGTCGCAGGGGATCCGGTCGGCGCGCAGCGATTCCTCGACGATACTCCGGAGTCCGGCGAGCAGCTCGTTCACGTATCCGCTGGGGAGGTTTTCGCATCCGATCTCGAGGAGAAAATCCCGTTTCACGTCCGCTCCTTTGCGCGCGCGCCGCCGCGATCGAGCAGCGGGAATCCGAGCCGCTGCCGCTCGGCGACGTAGGCGGCCGCGGTCTGCCGCGCGAGGTCTCGGATGCGGGCGATGTAGCTCGTCCGCTCGGATACGCTCACCGCGCCGCGCGCGTCGAGCACGTTGAACACGTGGGAGCACTTGACGACGTAATCGTACGCGGGCAGGACGAGCCCCTCCTCGAGCAGGCGGAGCGTCTCGCGCTGGAGCCGCTCGAACATGTCGAAATGGAACGACGCGTCCGCGGCCTCGAAATTGAAGCGGCTCCACTGGCGTTCCGCCTCGCGGTAGAGCTCGCCCCAGGTCACGCCGTCCCCCCACTCGACGTTCATGATGTCGTCGACGCCTTGAAGGTACATGCATATCCGCTCGAGCCCGTACGTGATCTCTGCCGAGACCGGATCGAGCTCCATGCCGCCCGCCTGCTGGAAATAGGTGAACTGGGTGATCTCCATGCCATCGAGCCAGACCTCCCATCCGAGCCCCGCGGCGCCGAGCGTCGGGGATTCCCAATCGTCCTCGACGAGACGGATGTCGTGCGAGCGCGGATCGATGCCGAGCGCCTCGAGGCTGCCCGCGTACAGCGGCAGCACGTCGACGGGGGACGGCTTCAGGATGACCTGAAACTGCGTGAATTGCTGGACGCGGTTCGGATTCTCACCGTACCGGCCGTCCTTCGGACGCTTCGTCGGCTCGATGTAGGCCGCCTTCCACGGCTCGGGCCCGAGAACGCGGAGGAACGTCGCCGGGTTCATCGTGCCGGCTCCCACCTCCGAGTTGTACGGCGTGAGGACGAGACATCCCTGGGCGGCCCAGAACCGCTCGAGCGCCGACACCACCTTCTGAAAGGTCACTGACCGTTCACCCCCTTGCAGAGACGCAGCGCGTTCGGCAACCGGTATCCCTCGACGTGCCCTGCGAAGAGACGGTGCAAAAGCCCCCCGATCTCGCGCCGCTCGTCTCCGCCGAGCGGGGCGCTTCCCGCCTCCCGGAGACCGCCGCGGCGGAGGCGGACGAGAGCGGCCGACGAAGCCGCCGAGAGCGTCCGCCCGGAACCCCGCCCGCAGGAGGCGCAGCCCACGCGCCCGCTCGCCGCATCGACCGAAAGACACGCGCCGGCGAGAGGCTTCCCGCAGTCCGAGCAGGCGTCGAGCGACGGAAACGAACCCGCGATCGAGAGCACGGCTATCTCGAGCGCGAAAAAGAGCGCCCACGGATCGACGGCCGACGGAACGAGGCGCATGAACGCCTCGACGATATCGAAAAGCCTCTCGTCGGCGTCCCGACCGACGGCCGCGCGATCGACGATCTCGAGCCCCGCCTGAAAGATGCACAGACGCTCGAGCCCGTCCCGCGACGAGGCCGGTATATCCGCGGCGCCGCACTCCTTGAGGAGATTGAGCCCGCCGTCGGTCCGGTAGTAGAACACCGTCTCGCAGACGCCGCCCGCGAGGAGAACGCCGCGAAGCGGGCTGCTCATCCGGCGCGCTCCCTTCGCGAGGAATCGGAGCTTCCCGTGCGCCCGCGTGAGCGCCACCGCGACGACGCTCGATTCTCCGTACTCGTACGTCCTGAGCACGACGGCGCGGTCGGCGACGATCGTCTTCATCGCCGCGGATCCCCGTCCGAGGGCGTCGCCGCTCCGCCCGGCTCGGCGCCGGCCCCGCGGTGAGCACCCGGCACGACCGCTCCGCCCGAGATGATCACCTTGAAGGCCTCGGGGACGGAGAGATCGGTCGGAATCGCGTCCTGCGGCGGGATCGCCACGAGGAAACCGCTCGTCGGATTCGGCGAAGTCGGAATGAACACGGCGAGAAAGTCCTCGTCGGTGCCGGCGCGGGTCTTCATCCGCCAGTTCGCCGTGACGAAGCCGAGCATGTACACGTGCGCCCGCGGGTATTCGACGAGCACGACGCGCTCGAATACGCTCCGGTCCTCCTTGAGAAACACCTCGCTGATCTGCTTGAGCGCGGTGTATATCCCCCGCACCATCGGGATCCTCTCGAACTTTTCCTCGAGCCAGCGGAAGAGCGTCCTGCCGAGGATGCCGCCGCCGAGGATGCCGGCGATGAGGATCACGACGACGACGCCCACGAATCCGAGACCGGGAATGTCGAGGTACGGATGCCGCGCGATGATCGGCCGCAGCAAGCCGTCGACCCAAACGAAGATGCGGTAGAGCACGTACGCCGTCAGACCGACCGGCAGGATGACGAGAAGCCCCGTGAGGAGCTTCCGCCGGAACCATTTCAGGAATCTCCGTCCGGCGCTCGATCGCTCAGCCACAGCGTCACCTCGGCGATTCGTTGCCCCTCGAGCCGTCCGACCCGGAACCGTATCCCCTCGTAGGACACCTCTTCCCCCTCTTCCGGAACGCGGCCTATCAAGTTATAGATGAATCCTCCGAGCGTGTCAACGTCGTCGGCCGGAAGCGAGATGCCGAGCGCGGCGTTGAGCCGGTCTATCGGAGATCGTCCGGCCGCGGCGTACTGCCGCGGGGCGATCCGGCGCACCAGCGGCGGCTCGTGATCGTACTCGTCGAGGATCTCCCCGACGATCTCCTCGAGAATGTCCTCGAGGGTCACGATGCCGGACGTTCCGCCGTATTCGTCGACGACGACGGCCAGGTGCTTCTTCTCGCGCTGGAACTCCCGCAGCAGAGCGTCGATCTTCTTGCTCTCGGGAACGAAGTGCGCCTCCCGGACGATCCGGAGCCGGTCGAGCCGCGCCTCGCCGTTCCCCGCCGGCACCTTGAGAAGATCCTTCACGTGAAGCATGCCGACGATCCGGTCGATCGTGCCCTCGTAGACCGGGACGCGCGAGTGCCCCGCGGCCGAGACCGCGCGGCGCGCTTCCGATAGGGTCGTGTGCGCGTCGAGGGCGAAGATGTCGATGCGCGGCACCATGACCTCGCGCACCTTCGTGACGCCGAACTCCTGGATGCTTCTGATGAGCGTGCTCCCCTTGTGCTCGATGAAGCCTTCGGTCCCGGTGTTCCGGGGCGAGGGGAAGAGAAAGAAGGGGGACGCGATCTCGCGCGGCAGGTTCGGGAACACGAGCCCGACGGCCCGGAGGAAGAGCCCCGACACGGGCCTGAACGCGAGATACACCGGCATGAGCGGCCACGAAACCGCCGCGGCGACCCGGGCCGGCGACATCGTCGCGACGCCGAACCCCGCCACCGTGACCGCGATCACGGAGGCGACGATCGCCCCGACGGCCGCGAGCGCGTGAAGAAAGCTCCCCTCGGCGGCTATCCAGCGATGCAGGATGACGGCGACGCTCGAGAGCAGCACGGCCTCGAGACCGAGCAGGGTGAGGATGAGGTGCAGACGTCCCCGGTGCATGTGCCGGGCGAATACGGCTGAACGCATCCCTTCGGGAAACGCCGACTCCTCGTGGAGGCGCGAAAGCATCGCGAAGGCGGCGAAACCCGCGGCGATGACGAACTGAAACGCGTAGAGCGCGCCGAGAAGCGGTAGCATGCCGCGGAAACACCTCCCTCGCCGCGCCGCCGCCGGCGCGGACCTTCAAGCGAAAAGCCTCTCGATCTCGCGCGCGCCGAGATGACCGAGGAGCAGCCGTCTCTCGGCGCGCTCCATCCGCCGCTCCTCCGCGGCGGTCGAATGCCGGTGCCCCGCGAGATGCAGCAGACCGTGAGCGACGAGCCGCGCGGCGTACGCGCGGCGCGAGACCCCTCTGCCGCGCGCGCCGCGGACGAGGGACGCCCAGCAGAGGCAGATCTCGCCGAGCGGCGTCTCCGCCGCCGGTCCGGGGCCGTCCCCGCAGGGGAAGGTGAGGATCTCCGCCGCGCCGGAGCGCCCTTTGTACCGGCGGTTGAGGCTCGCCATCCGCCGCTCGCCGACGAGGGCGACGGTCACCGTCCGTCCAGATCG
>JAGUZZ010000040.1:0-3351 GCA_020060525.1 bacterium
ACCCGGATCGCACCCCATTTCGACGCTGCTGGCAACCATCTGCGCACCGATTTCTGGCTGTTGTGGAAAGCGCTCGGTTACGACGAGGGCTTCCCGCGTCCCATGCCCCCGGCGGGTACGCCATGCCCACAATGAAAAACGCAGCCCACCACCTCATCATCGTCCGCCTCCCGCGCCGCGCCGTTCACGCTTCGGCGGGAACGCCCCGCGGGCGCCCCGTCCGATCTCGTCATTCGCCGTAGAAAACGACCCTGTTCTTCCCCTCCTCCTTCGCCTCGTAGAGCGCCTTGTCCGCCATCCGGAGGAGCTGGCTCTCGTTCTGGGCGTTTCCCGGATAGATGCACCCTCCGACGCTTATCGTGACCTTCACCTTGCGTCCGTCCTCGAGCGCGTGCTCCGCGCGAGCGACGACGCCTCGTATTCGCTCGGCCGTCCGGCGCGCGGAGTCCGCGCCCGCGCCGGGCAGGAGCACGACGAACTCCTCGCCCCCGTACCGGAATATGAGATCGATCTTTCGCAGCGATCGGCGGACCGTCTGCGCCACGAGCCGGAGCACGCCGTCGCCGGTCTCGTGGCCGTACGTGTCGTTCACCTTTTTGAAATCGTCGATGTCCATGATGAGAAAGCCGAAGCTCGACCGCGAGCGGTTCGCGCGCTCTATCTCGAGCGGCAATTGAAGCTCGTAGTAGTTCCGGTTGTGAACGCGCGTCATCCGGTCGACGGAGACCATCGTCTCGAGATGCCTGTTGTTTTCGAGGAGACGGACGATGCCCTGGCCGAGAATGGAGAAGTTCGAGACGGCCCCCCGGTCCAGCGAGTCGACGGGAAGATGCGCCTCGAGGATCGCCCAGCGGATGTCGCGGGCGAGCAGCGGAATCAGGAGCACCGACGCGGTGCCGGACTCGATGTCGAACGCGCTCTCCCCACGATGCTCTCCCGAGAGCCGGATGAGCGTGTGCGGCTCGCTTCCCGTGAGACAGGCGTGATAGAAGCGGCGCTTGAGCGCCTCGCCCTGCGGGAGAAAGGCGGCCGATCCGCGCGTCCAATCCCGCGTCGCCGGCGCGGCGTTCAGGAAGAGGAGCTTCGCGCGGGCGCCCCCGACGATATGCCGCGCGAGGGCCAGCATCTCCTCGACGCGGCCCGCGATCGTCTTCGGCGAGTCGTTGAGCGCGAGAGACGAGATGATCCCCGCGAAGACCGAGGGAACGATCCGGTCGCCGGCGGGCTCGCGACCCGTCGCCGCGCGCCACTCGTCCGCGGTCATGACGAGACTGAGGCGCATCGCCTCGCGCGCCGACCGGTAGCCGAGCGAGACGCTCCGCTCCGTGTGAGTCCGCCCGTCCCGGCGGAACTCGCCGAGCGCGCACAGATCCTCGAGCGCGAGATAGGCCTGCGCGACGCACGAGGCTCGCGATCCCTCGGCGAGGGCGCCGTCGATCGCCGCCCGCCGCTCCTCGGAAAGCCGGCGGCGGGGGATGATCCGGGTGAGAAGGTACCGGTAGTCCTTGTCGCGCTCACGGTGCATGGCAGACCTTCTTCGCCCCGCCGTGCGAGGCGGGCGATCGTTCCTCTCCCTCAAGTATACTACAGCCCGCGCCTTCGTTCCACCTGCGATCGCGCCCCCCCGCCCGGCCTCCGCCCGCAAATGCTTGTACACGAAAGCGCCATGCGCTATATTGACCCCGATGCGTTCGCACGCGGCAGCGGTCCTCCGTCTCGGCGCCGTAGCGCTCCTCTGCGCGGCGCTTCCCGTCGTCTCGGGGTGCGTCCTCTCCGGCGGCGGCGCAGCGGCCGGCGACGTCCGGGCCGGCGAGCCGCGCGAGGACGACCTGCATCGCCGCTATCCCCAGCTTCGCGTTCTCGAGCAGAAGCTCGCGCGCGCCTCCGCTCATTTCTATTTCGGAGAATACGAGCTCGCCGCCGCGGCGGCCCGCGATCTCGTGTCGAGCGTCACCGAGGTCCGCGCGACGGGGCCCGATCCCGACATGTGCGACCGCATCGATTACCTCGGCGATCGCGCGATGAGCCTCCTGCAGCGCATGGCGGACGACGAGATCGAGGACGACTGCCTCTCCGGCATGAACGCCCTGGTCGACTCGCTCGCGCGCTGCGCCGTGATCGACGAAGAGATCGAGATCGAATTCAACGCGAAAACGAACCACTGGATCGACTATTTTCAGGGGAGCGGGCGGAAGCATTTCGCGAAATGGCTCGGACGCGTCGAGGAGCATCGCGGCGTCATCGAGCCGATCCTCGTCGAGGTGGGCGTGCCGCGGGATCTCCTCTACCTCGCCGTCATCGAGAGCGGGCTCAACCTTTCGGCGCGCTCGTACATGAAGGCGGTCGGCCCGTGGCAGTTCATGGCCGGCACCGCGGGCCTGTTCGGCCTGCGGATCAACTGGTGGATCGACGAGCGCAAGGACCTCGTCGCCGCCACGTACGCGGCCGCGAATTACCTCAAGTATCTCCACGAGATATTCGGCGCGTGGCCGCTGGCGCTCGCCGCGTACAACTGCGGCGAGAACCGCGTGGCGTACGCGATCACTCGGCAGCGCACGATCGACTACTGGCGCCTCGACCTGCCCACCCAGACGGAATGGTTCGTTCCGAAATTCATGGCGGCGCTCGCGATCGGACGCGAACCCGAGGCCTACGGATTCCAGCGCCCGGGCGAGGCGCCTCCCGCTTTCGACATCGTGGACGTCGACCGGCCCATCGAGCTCCGCGCGATCGCCGAGGCGGCGGGATGCTCGCTCGCCGACATCAAGTCGCTCAATCCGCAGCTCAAGCGCTGGGCGACGCCGCCCGACATGGTCGTCGAGGTGAAGGTGCCCCGGGGCGCCGGCGTCGCAACCGCGGAGCGTCTCGCGAATATGAAGGCGGCGGGCCTCTCGACGATCGTCCAGCACCGTGTGAAGCGCGGCGAAACCCTATCGTCGATCGCCGCCCAGCACGAGGTCACGGTCAAGGATCTCAAGCGCGCCAACGAGATGGGATCGTCGAGCACGATACGGGCGGGAAACATCCTCCTCGTGCCGGTCAAGGATCTTCGGCGATCCCCCCGCCTCGCGAGCGCGCCCTCCTACCGGTCTCCCGATCGCCAGCCCCCGCGTTCCCTGCTGCCGCTCCTTTCCGCGGTCGACGGCGAGCGCGTGATCCGGCACGTCGTGCGGAAAAACGATACGATCATCAAGATCGCGGAGCGCTTCAACGTGCACCTCGCCGACCTTCGGGCGTGGAACAACCTCACGCGCGAATCGATCGTGAAGCCCGGCGACACCCTCTCGATCCGTCTCGCGCCGGAGCGGCCGGCAGGCGGGACGACGGCGGCGGAGCCCGCCGCGGCGGGCG
>JAGUZZ010000320.1:0-4368 GCA_020060525.1 bacterium
CCCGCCGCCTTCGCCTCGTCGAGCTTCGCGCGCAGATCGCTCATATCGTTGTTCTCGTAGCGGAAGCGCCTGGCCTTGCAGAGCCGGATCCCGTCGATGATGGAGGCGTGGTTCAGGGCGTCGCTCACGACGGCGTCCTCCTCGCCGAGCACCACTTCGAAGAGCCCCCCGTTGGCGTCGAAGCAGGAGGAGTAGAGGATGGCGTCGTCCGTCTTGAAGAACTCGGCGATCGCGCGCTCGAGCTTCTTGTGCAGGTCCTGCGTTCCGCAGATGAAGCGCACCGACGAGAGGCCGAATCCGTGCGTCCGCATCGCCTCGCAGGCGGCGGCCACGAGCTCTCGGTTGTTCGCGAGACCGAGGTAATTGTTCGCGCAGAAATTGAGCACTTCCTGTCCGGTCTCGACCTTGATCTCCGGGCGCTGCTCGGTGACGATAACGCGCTCGACCTTGTACAGCCCCGCGCTCTTGATCTCCTCGAGCGTTTTTTCGAGATCCTGCCGAAGGGTCGACTGATACATGCTCCCCACTCCTTCTATCGTCGTTGCCGCGGCGGCCGCTCCTCAGAGCGCGACCGTCTCGTGTCTCTTCTTCAGCACCGCGATCATGTCCGCCGTCATGCGCGGCAGATCGTAGTCCGGCCTCCAATCCCATTCCTCGCGGGCCGCGCCGTCGTCCATCCAGTTCGGCCACGAATCGGCGATGGCCTGCCGCATCTCGTCCACCTTGTAGTCCATGACGAAATCCGGAATGTGCTTCCGGATCTCCGCGGCGAGCACCTCGGGCGTGAAATGCATCGCGGTCACGTTGAACGAGTTCCGATGGCGCAGCCGCGCCGGGTCCGCCTCCATGACCATGATCGCGGCCTTGATCGCGTCCGGCATGTACATCATGTCGAGGGAGGTGTCCCCCCGCAGGATGCACGTGTACCGCTTCCGCTTGATCGCCTCGTAGAAGATCGTCACCGCGTAATCGGTCGTTCCGCCGCCGGGCGGCGTCACGTTCGATATGATGCCCGGAAAACGGACGCCGCGCGTGTCGACGCCGTATCGCTTGAAAAAGTAGTCGCAGAGAAGCTCGCCGGCGACCTTCGACACGCCGTACATCGTGTTCGGGCGCTGGATCGTGTCCTGCGGAGTGTTGTCGAGCGGGGTCGTCGGGCCGAACGCGCCGATCGAGCTCGGGAAAAAGACCGCGCACCGGTGCGTGCGCGCCGCCTCGAGCACGTAGAACAGGCCGTCCATGTTGATGTGCCAGGCCTTGAGAGGCGCCATCTCGGCGATCGCGGAGAGCACCGCGGCGAGGTGGTAGACGGTGTCGACGCGGTGTTTCGCGAGCGTCGCGTCGATCTGCTCGGGTTTCAACACGTCGAGCAGCTCGAAGGCCACGCGACCGCCGAAGATGCCCGCGTCCTCCTTCACGTCCGTCGCGACGACGTTGTCGTAGCCGTAGCGCTCGCAGAGCGCCGTGGTAAGCTCCGAGCCGATCTGTCCGAGGGCGCCCGTGACGAGTACTCTTCTGCTGATCTTCATACGCTCCCTGTTCCGCGCCGAAGGTTATGCCCGGCTCCCGTCATCCCGCGGCGGACCGTGGCCGGACTGACGCCCGCCCGCGGACGCTGTAACCTAGCATCGCGCCCGCGCGGCGGTCAAACGACATTTTCTCCGGACCCTACCGCCCGGCCTTCTTCCCGAGGATACCCAGCGCCTCGGCCGTCTCGCCGAGGAGCGCCTCCGCCCCGACGCGCGAGCCCGTCGCGTTCTTCATCCAGAGATCCGGAAGCACGCTGCCGAAGGTCGCCATCCGCTCGAACTCCGGTCCGATCGAGCCCGCCTCCTTGACCTTCTTCTCGATCTGCACCGACATGAGATGTCCCATCGGATAGTCGGGCAGATAGAGGTACGAGTCGATCATGTGCGAATAGACGGCGAGCAGGATGACGTCCTTCTTCTTGAAGACGGGCGCGTAGTAGCGGTTCCACACGTCCTTCGCGATGCCGATGACCGCGTCCTTGAGCTCGGCGGGCGACGCCTCCGGATGATCGTACATCCAGTGCCAGACCGCCATGTCCACGAGGGCCACGCCGGCGATCTCGTACGTTCCCCAGAAATCGTTCAGCGCCCTCATCGCCTCCGCCGTTTCGTCGGAGGCGACCGGAAGATCGAGAAGCTCGAGATCGCGCGCCTGAAAGAGGAACGCGAACGCCTCGGTGAACGCGGTGTTCGGAACGCCCTGCAGCAGCGTGTGATCGACGTCGTTGATCGAAAGAACCTGTTCGACGTTGTGGCCGAGCTCGTGGATCGCGATGTTGAACCCCTTGTAATCCATCCCGCCGGGGCGCACCCGCGTGCGCAGGCGCGCCGTGCCGCCCTTCATGCCGGCGCCCGAGGCGTGCCCCGAGCCCCGCGCCGGGTCGACGCCGATGTGGCGCGCGATGTACTCCGCGCGGCCGCGCTCGAACCCGAGTTTCACGAGGATGTTCGGTATGTCGCGCTCGAACGCCTCGGGCGTCGGATACTTCGCCGCGACGATCCGGTCGAGCTCCTCCTCGCTCCTCGCGCTCGCAGGCCGGAACCCGCTGTACCAGATATCGTACGGCTCGAGCGCGCGGCCGAGCCTGCGCTCGATGAGCTTCGCCGTCTTCGCCGCGAGCGGCGACGAGCAGACCTGCACCATCATTTCGCGAACGCGCTCCTCGGGGATTTCGCGGCTCTCGTCGAAGCGGCGCGCGATGAGCGTGGGCGCCGTCGGCGAGTACGGATCGACGAGACGCGAGGCCTTGAAGGTCGACAGCAGCGTCGCGTACCGCGTGTCGGGCTCGCGTTCGTTCGTCGGGGCGGCGGCGGGCTCGACGTCCGCGTCCTTCACGGCCGCCGGGCGCACGTCGTTCGTGTACGGATTCCAGTCGACCGCCGGGTTGTCGACGACCGCGCGGGGGATCGTCTGCGTAATGATCCGCTCCATGACCCGCACGATCATGCGCTGCTTCGCCGGACCGTTCTCCGCGTCGCGGTAGCTCGCCTTGAGCTCGTCGCGCAGGTTCCAGTGCGTGAGCAGACGCATGCCGGGCGGGAAGAGCCGCGCGCCGCCGTCGTCGAGCAGGTGGTGCATCCAGATATTGTAGCCCGAGACGTAGGCCTCCGCGTCGGCGGAAATCTTCGCGGCGGCGAGGTTCACGCTCGCCGGCACGCGCCGCGAGAAGCGCTGCGCGAGACGCGCCTCCGCCCATTGCCTCCTGCTCCACCGCTCGCCCTCGGCGACGCGCTCCTGGAGCGTCGTGAGCGGGAAGTTGAGGAGAGCGACGAACGCGATCTTGTTCGCGAAGAAATCGTCGCCGACGTGCGCCGCGGGGGAATACCCCGCGAAGATCTCGTCGACCGGAAGTATCGGCCCGATGTCGAGATCGGCCTGGCGCCGCATCTCCATGCCGATCTCGTGCATGTGTCCGTCGAGCTTGTCGAATATGCGCTCGAAACGCTCGAAGATCGCGTCCCGCGTCGCCGCGTCGCCCGCGAAGTTCGCGCGGACGAAGGATTCGAACGCGGTCTCGTCGCCGTCCTCGGCGCGCCAGAACGAGGCGACCTGCTCCATGCCGCGGCGCGCCCCGGCCCGGGCGGGTTCGCCGTATTTCACGGCGAGCTCCCCCTCGAGCCTCGAGATCGAGGCGTCCATCCAAACCGGGCGCTCGGTGTGCGCGCGCGCCGGCGTCGCGCCGGACGAGCAGAAGGCGACGAGCGCGAAGGCGAGGCAGGCGAAGATTCTCATCTCGTTCATCGTACGCTCCCTGTCGAATGTTGGTCTCTGCGCGTGCCGCGGCGGCGGGATCGACCGCGAAAAGCCGCGTGGGTTCCGGTGCCGGAGCATCCCCGGATTTCGAGTGACCGATTGTAGAGCATGAGAGCCGCTCTCTCCAGAAAAAAGTTGGAGCCCCGCGGCGCCCGCGCCGGGAGAATATGCGCGACGCGCAGATCGGTTATCTGCTATAATTATAAAGATATAATCGGCAATAGTTCCGATTTGCCGCGTTTTCAATGCGTCGCCCGAGGAGGCATCGTCATGTCGGCCAGGGGTATCGTGCTATGTGTTTTTCTTATGCTCGGTTGCGGCCCCGCCGCAGCGCAATGGCTCGAAAACGGGACGCCGTTCCCGCCCGCCTCGCGGGAAATCGCCGTCCGCCGAGCAGTCGCCGACGGCTTCGGAGGGGTTCTCACGCTCGCGGAGCACTCGGGTTGGGCCGGCAACGGTTATCTCTTCGCCCAGCGAATCGACGGCTACGGCATCCGGCGCTGGGGCGCCGTCGTCGATACCTTGGGCGGCGCCTACTATCCGTGTATCGTTCCGGACGGCTCCGGAGGCGCGATCATCGCGGCC
>JAGUZZ010000197.1:0-8164 GCA_020060525.1 bacterium
CGGTCGCCCGGCTTGAAGCGCTTGACGCCCTTTCCCGTCTCGACGACGGCGCCCGCGATCTCGTGACCGAGCACGAGCGGCGCCTTCTTCAGGCGATACCACTCCATGACGTCGCTGCCGCAGATGCCGCTCGATTCGACGCGAACGAGGATCTCCCCGTCGCCCGTCTTCGGGACCGGCATCTCCTCGACGCGGACGTCGGCGTTGCCGTAGTACACGGCGGCGCGCATCGTTTTCGCGTGACGGTTTTTTCTCATGTCGCCGCTTTCCCGGAAGGGCCCGCGCTAGTTTCTCGTCGCCTTGAGGTCCGCGAAGAGATCGAGCCCCTGTTTCACGGTCGCCTTCTCGTGCACGACGGCGCGCACGGCCTGTATGGCGGCGACGGGGTGCTCCGACTGCCAGATGTTGCGGCCCATGTCGACGCCGGCCGCGCCGCGGCTCAGCGCGTCGTGCGTGAGCTGAAGAACGTCCTTCATCGTGTCGAGCTTCGGCCCGCCCGCGATCACGACCGGCACGGGGCATCCCTCGACGACCTTCTCGAACCCCTCGCAGTAGTACGTCTTGACGAAATGCGCGCCGAGCTCGGCCGCGATGCGGCAGCAGAGCGAGAGGAAGCGCTGATCGCGTTTCTCGAGCTCCTTGCCGACGGCCGTCACGGCGAGGACCGGTATGCCGTACGTCTGGCCCTCGTTCACGAGGTCCGCGAGGCTGAGAAGCGTCTGGCGCTCGTAGTCCGTTCCGACGAAGATCGAGAGGGCGACCGCCGAGACGTTGAGGCGTATCGCGTCCTCGAACGTCGTCGTGATCCCCTCGTCGGCGAGGGAAGGGCCGATGACGCTCGTGCCGCCCGAGACGCGGAGCACGATCGGCGTCTGCGTCCCGGGATCGACCGAGGAGCGGAGCACGCCGCGCGTCGGCATGAGGGCGTCGGCATAGGGCAGGAGCGGTTCGATCGTCCGGCGCGGATTCTCGATGCGCGAGGTAGGCCCGAGAAAGTAGCCGTGATCGACGGCGAGCATGACCGTGCGCCCGGTCTCGGGCTTGATGATCCTCGCGAGTCTGTTCTGCAGTCCCCAATCCATCGAAGGCACCCCCTGAGCGTGATCGTATCGTTCGTGAGCCGCGCGGAGCGACCGCGTTCGGCGCGTTTCGCTGAAAAATCGTGCGAACGATCAGTGTAGGGGCGCCGCCGGCGCGCCGTCAAGGGCGAATTCCCTCGACGAGCGGCGGCGGCGGCGCGATCCGCCGCTCGCGCTTTCGAAGGGCGACCGCGTAGAAGGCGACGAAGATCGACAGCGCGCCGAGCATGAGAAACGGCGTGTGGATCCCCCACGCGTCCGACATGAATCCCGAGATGAACACGAACACGGCGTTCCCGACGATCTGGAGGTTCGCGATGAGGCTGAAGGCGGCGGTGCGGTTCTTCGACTTGGCCGACGCCCCGACGAGCGTGAGGAGCGCGGGAAAGGTGAGCAGCAGCGCGTATCCGAAGATCGCGATGAGGGCCGCCGTGAGGGCGAGGTTCGTGCTGAGGCCTATGAGAAGCGTCGAGACGGCCGTCGCCGAGAATCCGAGCACGATCACGCCGTGGCGGCCGATGCGCGCGGCGATCCTGCTGTAGGTGAGCGACGCCGCGACGCCGGCGGCGATCCAGCCGCCGAGGATGATCCCCGTGAGCGAGATCGGCGCTCCGAGCCGGTGGTTGAGGAGGCTCGGAGCGTACGCCATGTTGATCCCCCACGCGACGCCGCCGACGACGGCGGGAACGACGAGGTGCCGCTGATCGAGGATCGTTTCGCGCCACGAGACCGCTTCGCTCTCGTCTCCGGCGTCGTCCGCGCCGTTCGTTCCGCGCGAGAGGACGAGCCCCGCGAACGCTCCGGCCGCGCAGAGCGCGCCCCAGACGTGGAGCGGCACGCTCCAGCCGTAGTGCTGCGCGAGGTACCCCGTGCCGAGAAAGGCGGAGAGCACGCCGACGTCCCCGAAGGCGCTTTGGATGCCCATCGCGCGGTCGAAGAGCCTGCCGCCGAACGAATGCGTGACCCACGACACGCCGACGGGATGATAGACGCTCGATCCGATCCTCACGCCGACGTAGAAGAGGAGGAGCATGCCGAAGCTGCGGGCGTACGGCGTGAGCCACAGGAAAAGGCCGACGGTGAGAACGCCGAGAAAGAGGAGCGGACGGTAATGGCGTCCTTTCGCCCAGTGGCCGACGAAGAAATGGAAGAGGATCGATACGGCGAGACCGACGAGCATGAGCGAGCCGATGTCGGCGTATCGCTTGATGAGGTATCTCTGCGTGTAGAGGAGGGGGAAAATGGTCGGAAGCGTCACGACCGAGGCGTCGTTGAAGACGTGAAACACGGAGACCGCGCCGAGCAACTTCTTCTGCTTCGCATCCATACGTTCCGTAAATATACACTCCGGCGCGCGCGGCGCAATCGCGCTCTGGACGATCCGGAACGATTTCGGTACACTGGAGCCTCCGTTCTCCGCTCCGCCGGTCTCTCCGGCGGCGGAGCGCGCGGCGGACTTCGGAAGGCGATTCATGAGGCGATTCTCCTTCGTCTGGGCGCTCCTCGCGGCTTCGGCTGCCGCGGCCGCTCTCTATGCCGCGGCCGGGTCGTTCGGGAACGCGGCGCCCGCGAGGGCGGAAGGGGTCGCGGATCCGGCTCGCGCGTCCGGGCGGCCGCTCGCGGTCCGCGCCCAGAGGGACACGATCGGCTACGCGACGAGGCCGGAGCAGGTCGAGGCCCTCGTCCGTCTCGTCGACTCCCTCGAGGCGGAGCGATACGAGGCGAACGGGCGGGCGTTCGCGCCCGCCGGCCGGGAGCCCGCGATCGGCGCCGTCTGCCCCCACGACGACTATATCTACGCGGGGCGCGGGTTCGTGCACGCGATCCGGGTTCTCGAGGCGCCGCGCGTCGTCCTCCTCGGCGTCTCGCACACGGCGCGGCGACGGGGCATACAGGGAAGGCTCGTTTTCGATACGCACGGCGCGTGGCGGGTCGGGGGACGCGAGTGCCCCGTATCGATCCTGCGCGCGGAGATCCTCGCGCTTCTTCCGCCCGAGATCGTTCTCGTGAGCGATTCGCTCCATGCCGAAGAGCATTCGATCGAGGGATTGGTTCCGATCCTCCAGCATTACATTCCGAACGTCGAGATCGTGCCGATTCTCGTGACGAGATACGAGGGAGAGGATTCGGATAGAGCCGCCGACGCGCTCGCGAACGCCGTTTCGGCCGTCGCGAGGCGTCACCGATGGAAGCTCGGGCGGGACTACGCGATCCTCGTCTCCGCCGATTGCGTGCACTACGGCGACGAGGAGTGGGGCGGGCGCGACTACGCCCCCTTCGGGACGGACGCCGAGGGGTACGCGAAGGGGGTGGAGCAGGATCTCGACGTGGTCGCGAGCTCCCTCACGGGCGGGATCGACCGCGGGAAGATCGCCCGTTTCCGGGAGATGGTCGACAGCGGCGATTTTCGGCAGCCGTACCGGATCACGTGGTGCGGCGTCTACTCGATACCGTTCGGCCTCGGCGTCCTCGAGCGGCTCTGCTCGATCGCCGGGCGTCCGGCGCCGCACGGCTTCATGCTCGCCTACGGAACGAGCGTCGATCCGCCCCCGCTGCCGCTCGCGGGAACGGGGCTCGGAACGACGGCGATCAATACGCTCCGGCACTGGGTCGGATATACGGCCATCGGATACTGGCACAAAGGAGGCACCGAGGAATGGCCCGTCCAACGCATCCCGCGATAGCTCCGCGCGCGCTCGCGGCGGCGGTCCTCGCCGCGGCGCTCGCCGCGTGCGCCGTTTTCGGTCTCCCGGCGGACGCCGGGGCGCAGACGGACGAGGAGATCCGCGCGCTCGTCGGAAAGGCGGGCGAGTCGAAAGACCACCCGGGCGCCGGATTCGTCTCCGTCTTCGAGAAGACGGACGTGACGGTCGAGGAGACCGGCCTCGCGCACTACCGGCGCCACACGGTCGCGAAGATCCTCACGGCCGCGGGGGGGCTCGAGCGCGCCGCTCTCCGCTTCGACTACGATCCGGCTTCGAACTTCATCGAGATCGAGAGCGTGCGGATCTTCCGCGCGGGAGGAGCCGTCGAGACGGTCGGCACGGGCTCTCTTCGGGATCTCTTTCAGCCCGCCGCCGGGATTTACTGGGGCGCGCGGATGAAGCTCGTCCAGCTCCCCCGCCTCGCCGTCGGCGACGCCGTCGAGGTGAAAACGTACAAGAAAGGGTTCGAGATCGCCTACCTCGGATCCGGAGAGGGAGGCGCGGCCCCGGCGGGCGGCGCGCCGGCGGCCCAAGCCGGCGACGACGAGCGCTACATCCCTCCGATGCGGGGACACTTCTACGACGTCGTTCATTTTCAAGACGGGTATCCGATAAAGGAAAAACGCTACGATCTCCACATGCCCCCGGGCAAGCCTCTCCAGTTCCGCGTCTACAACGGCTCGCTCTACTCCGAGCAGCGCTTCGACGACGCCGGAACGCACTACGCGTGGTGGATCTACGACAGCCCGGCGCTCCCGAGGGAGCCGCGGAGCGCGGAGGCGAGCGACGTCGCGCCGAAGCTCGTGCTCGCCACCCTCTCCTCGTGGCACGAGAAATCGCGCTGGTTCGCGGCGATCCACGACACGATCTACGCCGATAACGAGGCGATCCGGAAGCTCGTCAAGGACCTCACGCGAGGCCTCAAGACCGACGTCGAGAAGGTCGCGGCGCTTCAGCATTGGGCCGCGCAGGAGATCCGCTACTCAGGGGTCTCGATGGGGAAGGGAGAAGGCTACACGCACCATCCGGGGACGATGAGCTACGCGGACCGCTGCGGCGTCTGCAAGGACAAGGCGGGCATGCTCATCACCCTCATGCGAACGGCGGGCTTCGACGTCTGGCCCGCGCTCACGATGGCGGGATCGCGCGTCGAGGAGGTGCCGGCCGACCAGTTCAATCACTCGGTCGTCGCGTGGCGCCGCGCGGACGGATCGTACACGATGCTCGATCCGACGTGGGTGCCCTACTCGACGGAGCTCTGGAGCTCGGCCGAGCAGGAGCAGCATTTCGTGATCGGAACGCCGTGGGGCGAGGGCCTCATGCAGACCCCCTACAGCCCGCCCGAGAACCACGTTCTCAAGGTCGTCTCGCGCGGCTCGATCGACCGCGACGGCAACCTCTCCGGAACGATCCGCCTCGAGGCGACGAACTACATGGACCAGCGCCTGCGCCGCTATCTCGGAACGCACAAGCGGGACGATCTCCGCGCGTACGTCGAAGCGTGGCTCGCGAGCGTGGCGCCGAACGTCGAGGTCGTGCGGTTTGCGACCGGCGATCCGCTCGATTTCGAGAAGCAGTTCGCCTGCGACATCGAGTACCGCGCGCCTCGCTACGCCGTCGCGGCCGGCTCGACGCTCGATTTCGCCTCGCCAGGCTGGAAGCTCGGATTCACGAGGGGCACGCCGCTCCTTCCCGCGTGGGCGGCGATCGACCGCGCGGAACGCGAAACGCCGCTCTTCATCTGGCACACGGAGACCTTCGCCTGCGACGAGGCGATCGCGATACCTCCCGGCATGAAGGCGCGCGACCTCTCGAAAACGTCCTCCGGCGGGAACGACTACGCGTCCTACGCGATGTCCCGCTCGAGCGACGGCAAACGCGTCGTGAACACGGGGAAGATCCTCATCAAACGAAGAACCGTTCCCGCGGACGCCTATCCGGCGTTTCGGGCGGTCGTGAAGGAAGCCGGCGAGTACGCGACGCGCCGGATCGTGTTCGAACGATAGGAGGCGACGATGAAACGGTTCATTCTCTTCGGAATGCTCGCGGCTCTCGCCGCCTCTCTCGCGGCGGCGGAGCCCGCGGCCCCGCGGACGGCCTTCCCCGGCTACGCGGAGACGGCGGCGAAGCATCCGAACGCCGACGCCGTGGTGCTCTACGATTCGCTCGTCGTATCGGTCGACGGCGGCGGCCGCGTCTCCCGCAGATACCACCGCGCCGTGATGCTCTTCACCGACAACGCGATCAACCGCTACGGCGATCCCCGCATCCTCTTCGACGCGGGCGGGGAGACGCTCGATATTCTCGCCGCCCGCGTGCACATGCGGGACGGCTCCGCCGCCGACGCCAAACGGAACAGCCTCAACCGGACGACACCGTTCTCCCTCGATCTCGCCCCCGACTACACGGACTGGCAGGAAATGGTCGTAACCCACGTCGGGATCGAGAAGGGGTGCGTCGCGGAGCTCGAGTACACGATCGCCGGCGGGGCGGCTTCGCCGCGGCTCGGCGGCGTCGTCGTGTTCTCGTCCGAGGATCCCGTCGAGCTTCGCGTGCTCGTCGTGAGGCCCCCCGCGGGAGCGGAGCTCAAGGCTCTCTCGATGAACGGCGCGCCCGAGCCGCAGCGCTCGGCGGGCTCGTGGATCTGGACCGTCCGCGACCTCCCGGGACGCACGCCCTTCGACGGCGGCGTCTGGGAAGGGGATTACTTCCCGGCGGTCTGCTACGGCACGGCGAGGAGCTGGGAGGAAGCGCTCTCCGAAATCGCCGCCGATCTCGCGGCCGCGTCCGATCCCTTCCCGGCGGCGGAAGGGCCGATTCGAGGGGCGCTCGAGGGCCTCTCGACGGACGAGGAGAAGATCCTCGCCGTTCACCGGCTGGCGCTCGAGTCGGCGCGGGGAATAAGCGCCCCGTTCGCGCTGCTCGCTTCTTCTCCGCGCCCGGCCGCGCGCGTTTACGACACGGGATACGCGAGCCCGATCGATCGCGCCGTTCTTCTCGCGTCGATGCTCCGGACGGCGGGGTTCGAGCCGGCGTTCGTTCTCGCCTCGGCCGGCAGGGCCGTGAGCAACGACGTTCCCGTGCCGGAGCTTTTCGCGAAGGCGCTGGTCTCGGTCGTCGCGAAGGACGCGGGCGAGCTGCTGCTCGATCCCGCGGCTCCCTTCGAGCGCGATCCGTCGTTTGCCCTCGCGGGAAAGACGATCGCGCGCCTCGGAGGGAAGGCGTCGTCGGATTTCGCGAAACGGCCGCATCTCGTCATGCTGCCCGCGCACGGTCCCGCCGAGAGCCGAAGCTCCCTCGAGCTCGATCTCGCGCCCGGCGAAGCGGGAACCCTCGCCGGAACGGGAAGGGCGGTTCTCACCGGCGTCTTCTCCCCGTATCACCTCGCGCGGTCCGGCGGCGGCCTCGAAGAGTACGTCGCGACGCGCGTGAAGCTGCTGTTCGGCGGCGCCGAGCTCTCGGGATGGAACCCCCGCTCGCTCGACCGGCGGGGGGGCGAGATCGATTTCACGTTCACGGTGAAGCTGCCCGACACGAAGCCCGGAGAGCGGATCTATCTCCGCCTGCCCCGCGCGTTCGACGCGGCCGCGGCGGGCGTCGAGCGCGTGCGGCTCGAGCGGTCCTCGTCGCCGGACCCGATCGCTCTCGTGCCGTGCGTTCTCGAGGTCTCGTGCTCGATCGAGCTCCCCGCCGGATGGAAGACGGTCGCGCTGCCCCCCGCGGTCTCCGTTCGGACCGACGCCGGCGAGGCGGTCGCTTCGACGGAGAGCGCCGGATCGAAGCGCTCCGTGCGCACGAAGCTCCTGCTCGAGCGGGACGTCGTGACGCCCGCTCTCTTCGGAAGCGCCCGTTCCCTGCTCGCCGCCCTGGCCGACGATCGAATCGTGCTCGAGAGGGAGTGACGAAAAAGAGCAGCGGGCCCGTGGGGGCCCGCCGCTACGCCTCGAGGGCCTGACACCGGGGGGAGCGGTGCCGGGGTTGGCGATCAGGTCGGGTCGAGTTCGATGGTGTCTCCGACGTCCGTGTCGCTTTCGCTCAAGGCATCTGGGGGAAGCTCGACGGCGCTCACGGCGCCGCTCGCGGAATCCGCGATGCAATCGGGCGGGAAGTTCCGGTACAACGACACGACGCGCCCGTGCCGGTTGAGGAACGCGATATCGACGGTCTTCTTGAGCCCCACCGTGTATATGGCGCGGCAGGGCGCGATCCAGAGGGCGCAGTTCTTCGGGATTCCCGCGCGGTTGAGGGAGCGAAGGGTCGAATACGTATTGGAGTTGAGCGTCAGGAGATGTTTCGCGAGCATCGTTCCGCGCGTCTTGTTATGAACGGACATGACCGCCCACCTTCCTAGAACGAGATTCCGACCATGAGCACCGCGAG
>JAGUZZ010000232.1:0-12612 GCA_020060525.1 bacterium
CGTGCTCGTCGACGCGGGGTCGCTCCGGGAGGGCGTCGCCGATCTCCTTCCGCACTGCGACTACATCATCGCGAGCGAACGGTTCGCGGCGCGGATCTCCGGGAGCTCGGATCCGCGCGCGGCGCTCGAGGCGCTCGACGCCTTCGGACCGAAGGCCTGCGGCGTGACGCTCGGCGAGCGGGGCTGCGTCGCGCTCGCGGGCGGTCGCGTCGTCGAGTCTCACGGATTCGCCGTGGACGCCGTCGATACGACGGGGGCCGGCGACGTGTTTCACGCGGCGTTTCTGTTCGGCGTGATCGAGGGATGGGATATCGAGCGGTGCTGCGTCTTCGCGAACGCCGTCGCCGCGCTCAAGTGCCGGCGGCTCGGCGGGCGGGCGGGGATTCCCGGCCTCGGCGAGACGATCGCGTTTCTCCGGCGCGAGCGGCCGGACCTCGATTTCGCTCCCCGCCGCGTTCCGTGAACGCGCGCGGCGCCGCGCGGTCAGAGGGGGTAATGCCTCTCTTCGCCGGTCGCCGGATCGAAGACGATAAATCCCGGCGGCTCGAGAAGCCCCATGAGCTCGCCCGGATTGACGAGCCACGCCGTCCCTATCCGTTCGACCTTCATGCGGTGCGTGTGTCCGTAGAAGACCGCCGCGTGCCTCCCCGTGCAGGCGAGGTCGCGCGCGAACTCCGGCCGGTGCGTGAAAGCGATCTCCCCCGAGCCCGTATCGACGAACCCCACTTCTCCGTGCAGCGTCACGTTCGTGAACTTCGCGGCGATCCGCGCGATCGTATAGCGGTCTCCCTCGTTGTTGCCGAAGACGACATGGACCGGTCCGTCGAAGGAGGCGAGACGGTCGACGACGAACGGCGAGACGAGATCGCCGCAGTGAAGCAGCGCTCCCGCGCCGAGCCCGTTGATCCGCGCGATCGCGCGGTCGACGTTCTCGAGGTGATCGTGAGTATCGCTGATGACCGCCACTTTCATGGGGATTCCTTTCCGGCGCGGCGCCTCGCTCCGGCGCCCGGCGCGACTATTTTTAGGCGCGGCTATTTTTTTTCGATGCGAATTTTCCCGGCGGGTCCTATTATAACCCGGCGGAGGTGAGCCATGGACGATTTTATCGTATGTTTCGCGACCGCCGCCTCGGCCGAGGAGGCCGAACGGATCGCCCGCGCCCTCGTCGAGGGCGGCGCGGCGCCGTGCGTCAACGTCGTTCCCGGGATCGTCTCCATCTACGCGTGGAAGGGCGCGATCTCCCGGGACGGCGATTGGCTCATGATTATTAAAAGCAGGCGCGACCGCTTCCCCCTCGTCCGCGATATCATCGAGACGAACCACTCGTACGAGGTTCCCGAGGTGATCGCCATCCCTCTCGCCGATCTCTCCCCCAAATACCTCGAGTACGTCGAGGGGTATTTCGGAGGATCGGCCTGATCCCGCGCTTCCGGCCGCCCTTCGCATCGATCCTGTAATCACTTCAATTAAAAGCAGTTCCGCCCTCACTTCGTGGCACGCCTCTTGATCCGTCCTACCCGTTCGGAACCCAGGCGCAACCGTCCACCTCAGCGGAAAGGCGTGCGATGACCGGCGGATCGAACGGAAAACTCGTTGATATAAAATCTATTAGCCGCGAGCGTCGCGGCTCGATCAGCGTCTGCATGATAGCGAGGGACGAGGAAGCGCATATCGGGGCGGCGCTCGATAGTGTCAAGGATCTTGCCGACGAGATGATCGTTGTCGATACAGGGAGCGCCGATCTCACCGTGCCGGAGGCGAGACGCCGGGGCGCCCGGGTCTTTGCCGCTCCGTGGACGAACGATTTCAGCGAGGCGCGCAATGTCGCCCTCTCGAAGGCTTCGTGCCGATGGATCCTCGTGCTCGACGCCGACGAGTGCCTGTCGAGCGCCGACCACGGGAGGATACGCGATCTGGTCCGCGGGGACGAGCGCGCGGCGTACCGGTTCGAGCAGCGGACGTATCTCGGCGCCGACGACGGGTTCGTCTGCGCGAAGGTCGACGCGGACGACGAGATGAGCCGCGGGGCCGCCGCCTGCTTCACGGACCGGCAGGTGCGGCTCTTCAGGAACGAGCGTTTCATCCGCTACGCGTGCGAGATCCACGAAAACCTCGAGGAGTCGCTCCTTCTGGCCGGGCACCCCGTGCGCGAAAGCGGGATCGTCGTGCACCACTACGGGCGGCTCGACGGCGGCGACCGGGTCGCGCGCAAGGCCGCGCTCTGGTGCGCGTTGGGGAGGGAAGGGCTCGATGCGTACCCGGCGCATCCTCGCTACCTCTTCGAGCTCGCGGTTCGATTTCTCGACTGCGGCGTCCTCGACGCCGCGGTCCGGCACCTCGACACGGCGCTCGCCGCGGAGCCTTCGAGCTTCCGGCTCTGGAACGCCGCGGGGCTCGTGCACCTGCGAAAGGGGGATCCCGGTCGCGCGGCGCTCTGCTTCAAGAAGGCGCTCAGGGACTGCGGCCGGAACGCCGAGGTCTTCAACAACATGGGCGCCGCTCTCATGGAAAGCCGCGAGAGCGCCGAGGCGCTTCTGTGGTTCGAACGGGCCGCCGCGCTCGAGGAGGACGACCCCGCCATCCTCAGGAACGCCGCCTCCGCCTGTCTCCTCGCGGGAGAGGGCGAACGGGCCCGGGACTACATCGAACGATCGCTCGCCGCCGATCCGTTCGCGGCGCACTCGCACGCGATACTCGCCGATATCCTGCTCCGACGGCGCGACGCGGACGGGGCCGCCCGCGTCCTCGAACGGATGCGCTTCCTGCCCGACATCCCCTTCAAGGTCCACCTCAAGGCCATCCAGCTTCACGTGCGCATGCACAGGCTCGAGGAGGCCGACGCCGCCGCGGAGAGGGCCCTTGAGGCGTTCCCCGGCCGCGACGACCTCCTCTATCTCTGCGGCAAGATCGCCGAGCTGAGGGGCGACGACGAGCGCGCCGCCTCGCTCTACCGGCGCGCGCTCGCGACGCGGCCCGATCACGCGGAGGCGCTCTCGAGCCTCGGCTGCATCTTCGACCGCCAGGAGCGCTTCACCGAGGCGCTCGCGGCGTTCCGGGAAGCGCTCCGGCACGCGCCGTCGAGCACGCAGATCGAGGTCAACCTCGGCATCGTATTCGACAAGCTGGGCCACGCCGAGGAGGCCGGGAGGTGTTTCGCCCGGGCGATGGAGAGCGGCGAGCGGTCGGGTTTCGCCTACAACGCCCTCGGCTGCCACCACGCCCGCTCGAACCGATTCGACGAGGCGTTCTCCTGCTTCGCGAAGGCCGTCGAGCTCGAGGAGAACCCTCTGTACTACCAGAACCTCGGCCTCGCCTGCGAGCGTATGAGGCTCTACGAAAAGGCGGCCGAGGTGTACGAGAAACTGGCGAGCATCGACCGTCAGGCGGCCTCGTTCGCCCGCGAGCGGCTTGCGTGGCTCCGCGCCGCCGCCGGCGCCGGCGGCCGCTGAAGAATCGCCGGTCCCGGCATCTCCCGCGAACAAAATCATTTTGACACGCCGTCCCCCCCGCCGTACCCTTTGAACGCGCCAAGAGAGACGTTCAGCCGGACAACTGCATCGGCCCGCCCGAGAGCGAGCCGAAGGAGCGATCGATGAAGGGCACGATCGTTCTTCTCACCGATTTCACCTGGCACAACTGGTACGTCGGCGTCATGAAGGGAGTCATCGCGGGGATCAACCCCGAGGCCGTCGTCATCGATCTGTGCCACAACATTTCGAGCCAGGACGTCCGCGAGGGGAGCTTCATACTGGGGAACAGCTTCGCGTATTTCCCGCGAGGGTCGGTTTTCGTCGCCGTCGTCGATCCGGGGGTCGGCAGCGACCGGCGGAATCTCGTCGTGAGGACGGCGGATCATCTCTTCGTCGCTCCGGACAACGGTATCGTGAGCTCGATCTTCGAGAAAGCGGCCGTCGAGAAGGTGTGGAGCGTCTCCCCGGGGAGATACACGCTGCCGGTTTCGGGATCGACGTTCTTCGGACGCGACGTATTGGCGCCGATAGGGGCGCACCTCTCCCTCGGCGTGCCTCCCGAGGAGATGGGGGACGAGATCGAGTCGGTGTGCACGGTGCCGGCCATCCGGGCGTCTCTCGACGCGAGGGGCGAGCTCGTCGGATGCGCGGTGTACGTCGACTCCTTCGGCAACATCATCACGAACATCGACGAGGAATGTCTGAAGAGGACGTTCCCCGGCGGGCTTCCGCGGGAGGACCTCATCGTCCGTCTCCCCGGGCGGACGATCCGGGGCGTGCGCCGCTATTACGAGCAGGGGGAGCGCGGAGCCTTTCTCGCCCTCATCAACAGCTGGGGGCACCTCGAGATCGCGGTGAACCGCGGCAACGCCTTCCGCGAGCTCGGCCTCGTCGAGAAGAAGTCGCTCGAGATACGCGTCTCGATCGGTTCGAAACCGTGACGCAGCGGTTCGCCGGGGCGATTCCGAAAACGGTATTGAATCATCTCCATCGACGTGTAAAATGGAAGCGGCGGCGGGGCTGCGCCGCGCGGGAGGTCCGCTCATGAGAACGACGCTGTCAGTCATCAAGGCCGATATCGGCTCGATCGGCGGGCATATCAAGCCCGGCGAACGTCTCATGTCGCGCGTTCGGGGGTATATCGAGGAAAAGAGCGCCGGGCTCGTGCGCGATTTCCGCACGAGCTCGACGGGGGACGACATCGCGATCCTCATGAGCCACGCGCGCGGGACGGGCGATCCCGAGATCCACAAGCTCGCGTGGGACGCCTTCAAGGCGGGGACCGAGCTCGCGAAGGATACGGGCCTCTACGGCGCGGGGCAGGATCTCCTCAAGGACTCCTTCAGCGGAAACGTCAAAGGGCTCGGCCCGGCCGTCGCCGAGATGGAGTTCGACGAGCGGCCGAACGAGCCGTTCCTCTTTTTCGCCGCGGACAAGACCGATCCCGGCGCGTACAACCTGCCCCTGTATCTGGCCTTCGCCGATCCGATGTGCTGCAGCGGGCTCATCCTGAGCCCCAAGATGGCGAGGGGGTTCCGGTACGACGTCATGGACGTCGCCTACACGAAGGGCGACCGCGTGGCGTCTCTCGACGCGCCCGAGCGGATCTACGATCTCGCGGCGCTGCTTCGCGACAACGAACGGTTCGTCGTCGAAAGGATATTCGCGCGCTCCTCGGGCGAGATCGCGGCGTCGGTGAGCACGAGCCGGCTGCACAACATCGCGGGGAAATACACGGGCAAGGACGACCCCGTCATGCTCGTCCGCGTCCAGGGGGAGTTCCCCGCGACGGGGGAGGTGCTCGCGCCCTTCGCGAAGGGGCACTTCGTCGCCGGGTTCATGCGCGGGAGCCACGTCGGCCCGCTCATGCCCGTGACTCAGAACGAGGCGATCTCTTATTTCGACGGCCCGCCCGTCGTCTCGTGCGCCGCGTACTGCGTTCACGAAGGGAAGCTCACCGAGGCGGCGGACGCGTTCGACCACCCGTTCTGGGACCACGTCCGGGACGTCGTTTCGCGCAAGGCGATCGAGATACGCGAGCAGGGGTTTTCGGGCCCCGCCATGCTGGGCTACAGCGAGCTCGAATACGGCGGGATCGTCGAGAAGCTCAAGGAGATCGACGCGCTGTTCAAGGTGCGGACCTGAGACGGCGCCGCCGCGGGAAAGGAAAGATGAGAGGCATCGTGTTCCTCGCATGCGCCGCGGCGATCGCCGCGGCGCTCGCGGGCGACGCCGTCGCCCGCCGCGTCGAATCGTCGCGGCGCTGGGGGTTCCGCGCGGCCGATGTCGACTCGCTCACCGTGAAGAACGAGAGCGGGAACATAACCGTCGAGCTCTGGGATCGGGATTCGATCGACGTCGAAGCGTCCGTTCGAGTCAAGGCCCCCGCCGCGTCGACGGCCAGGCGGCTGCGTGACGCCGTGTCGTTCCGGGTCGAGGAGCGACGCGGCGCCGTCGCGATCCGGGCCGAAACGCCGCGGACGCGGCAGACCGCCTTCGGCTTCGGGGGAGGGGAGTTCACGGCGATTCGAATCCGCTACCGCATACGGGCCCCGGAACGGATCGTACTTCGCCTCTCCACGGGGAACGGACGGATCGAGGGGCCGTCGAATAAATGACCGCCGCCGCCGGTACCGCCATATGAGAAGACCGAGCCCTGAGGACGAGATTCCGAAGGACGTGCTCGCGGCTTGGGTCGGCGGCAGCGAGCCGGCGTTCGCGTTGATCGTGAAGGCGACGATGAGGCGCGCCTACGCGGTCGCCCTCGGTTTTCTCGGAAACGCCGAGGACGCGCGGGACGTGTCGCAGGAAGCGTATGTCGCGGCCCACGCCGCCCGCAAGCGGTTCGACGCGGAGCGGCCGTTCTTCCCGTGGTTCTACCGCATCCTGCGGAACCGCTGCCTCAACGCCCTCGAGAGCCGGGCCCGCCGCCCCGAGGTGTCGCTCGACGTCGTCGCCGAGCGGAACGATCCCGGGTGCGGCCCCGAACGGAGCCACGAGCGGAGGGAAACGGCGGCGCTCGTTTGGAAGGCGCTCTTCGCGATCGCTCCGGAGCACCGGGAGATCGTCGTGCTCCGCACCTTCCAGGAGCTCTCGTACCGCGAGATCGCCCGGACGCTCGACATACCGGAGGGCACGGTGATGTCCCGGCTCTTCTACGCGAGGCAGGCGCTCCGCGGGGCGCTCGAGGCGCTCCCGGAGTTCGACGACCTGAAGGAGGAGACACCATGACGGACTGCCCGCGCTTCGAAGGCGAGGGCATGAAATATATCGACGGCGAGATGAGCGCGGTCGAGCGGGCGGAGTTCGAGCGGCACTGCGCCGGATGCGCCTCCTGCCGGCGCGAGCTCGACTCGTTCACGAGGCTCGACGCGCTCGCGGGGAGGGTGAAAATGGTCGATCCGACCGATGCGTTTTGGGAACGGTACTGGCGGAGCGTCTACCGCCGCGTCGAACGGAAAACGGCGTGGGTGCTGATGCTCGCCGGAGCCGTCATGATCGCGGTGTACGCTTTGCGTCAGGCGATCGAGTCGTTTCACCGCGTCACGTTCGAGACCATCGCCGTTCTGCTGTTCGCGGCGGGGTTCGTGCTGCTGCTCGTTTCCCTGATCCGCGAGCGATGCCATCAGTACAAGAACGATCCGTACAAGGACGTGAAACGCTGATTTGAACAGTTCGAGAAAGGCGGGCCGTCAATGCTCATCACGACCACCGACACGCTGCCGGGCAAGCGCATCGTCAGGGTGATCGGTCTCACGAAGGGCAACACCATCCGCGCGCGGAACCTCGGCCGCGATTTCGTCGCGGCGCTGCGGAACGTCGTCGGCGGCGAGATCGTGGAGTACACGAAGCTCATGGCCGAATCGCGCGAGCAGGCGCTCGACCGCATGATCGCCGCCGCGGAGGAGCTCGGCGCCAACGCGGTCATCGGCATGAGGTTCTCGACGGCGGAGGTGATGGAGCACTCGGCGGAGCTCCTCGCGTACGGCACCGCGGTCGTCGTGGAGGACGAGCGATGAGGCTCGGATCGTTCGAGATCCGGGCGGTCGACGCGGGTTCCTTCCGTCTCGACGGCGGCGCGATGTTCGGCGTCGTGCCGAAGGTGCTCTGGAGCCGAACGAACCCCTCGGACGGCGACAACCGCATCGCCATGGCGATGCGCTGCCTCTACCTCGAAGGGGCCGGACGCAGGCTCGTCGTCGACGGAGGCTCCGGTCCGGATCTCGGGGAGAAGATGCGGCGAAACTACGCGATCGAGACGCGCGGCCTTCGGGCCTCGCTCGAGGCGGCCGCCGTCGATCCGGACGCGGTGACCGACGCCGTGGCGACGCATCTGCACTTCGACCACGCGGGCGGCTTCTGCTACCGCGACGGCGGCGCCATACGGCTCTCGATGCCGGGAGCGTCCCACCACGTCCAGCGGCGGCAGTGGGAGGCGGCGCGGCGGCCGAACGAGAAGGACCGCGCGAGCTTTTTCATGGAATACCTTCTTCCCATCGAGCGCGCCGGCCTCCTCGATCTCGTCGACGGGGAGAAGGAGATTTTCCCCGGCGTCGAGCTCGTTCCGACCGAGGGGCACACGCCCGGGCATCAGGTCGTGCTCGTCTCGACGGGCGCGGGGAAGCTCCTCTACTGCGGGGATCTCGTGCCGCTCGCTTCCCACGTGAACCTTCCGTACATCATGGCCTACGATCATTTTCCGCTCCGCACGCTCGAGGAGAAGAAGCGCATCCTCGGCCGCGCGGCCGACGAGGGCTGGATACTCTTCTTCGAGCACGATCCCGAGATCGCCGCGGCGACGGTCCGCCGGACCGACGAGGGCGGATTCGCGCTCGGCGATATTCTGGACGTTTCGTAGCGACGCGACGTATGCTGGACGACGCCGCACTCATGGAGCGAACGGCCGCCGGCGACGGAGAGGCCTTTCGCGCTCTCGTCGAGCGCCACGGCACGGCCGCGCAGACGTTCTTTCTCCGTCTCGTCCGAAACGTCGAGGACGCCGAGGATCTGACGCAGGAGCTCTTCATCGCGCTCTACCGCTCGGCGGGCCGGTACCGCCCGGACGCTCCCTTCACCGCGTACCTCTACCGCATCGCCTCCAACCTGGCGGCGAGCCATATGCGGCGCCGCTCCGCCCGGCCCGCGCAGTCCCTCGACGAGCTCGCCGAGGCGGGTTTCGAGTCGGCCACGGGGCGGCACGAGGACCAGCCGGACAAGGCCTTCGAGGAGCGCGAGATGCGCCGACGCTACGAAAGCGCGCTCGCGCGGCTGCCGTCCGACTGGCGCATCGCGCTCGAGCTCCGCGTCGGGAGGGAGCTCTCGTACGCGGAAATCGCCGCGGCGATGGGGAAGAGCGTTTCGGCCGTCGAATCGATCCTCGTGCGCGCGCGGGAGCGCATTGCGGCGGAAATGGGGGAAGGGGAGCGGCGCGAATAATCTATCGTCGGAGGCGCAGGGTTTTTCCGCGCCGGGCGTTCTATAATATGACAGGAGGAAGCGAAGTGGATTGCCGGAAGTACAGAGCCCTGATTTCGCGAGAGTTAGACGGCGAAGCGGGCGAGTCCGAGCGGGCCGGGATAGCCCGGCACGTCGAGTCGTGCGGGCCCTGCGCGGCTTTCCGCGAGAGCGTCCGCCGGGCGGCCTCGATCCATCGCGCCATGCCGCGGAGAGCGGCGAGTCCGAGGCTCGTCGCCTCGATTTGCGCCGCGGCTCTCGAATCGCGCGAGGCTCGTGCCGCGCGCGGGTGGCTGCGTTTCGCGCTGCCGGCGGCGGCGGCCGCGGTGTTCGTTCTCGGGTTCTGGGTCGGCAGCCTCATGCACGAGCGGTACGGAGGCGGGAGCGCCTCGTCGCTCGCGAGCGGCGCCGCCGGGCTCGAGCTCGAGTACCTCGACGAGTATCCGCCCGGTTCCTTCGGCGACATTCTCGCGGCCTCCTACGAGGGAGGATTGGAATGAAACGGGACCTTCTCAAGATCGCGCTCGTCGTCTCCCTCGTGTTCAACGCGGCCGTTATCGGCGCCTTCGCCTACGGATTCGCGAGACGCCCGGGGCCTCCGGAGTATTGTCCGGGCCCGGAGCAGTTCGCGTCCCACGGCGGGCGGATCGCGCGGCACATCGGCGTTCCCCGGGAGAGGACGATGAGGTTTGTCCGCGTCATGGCGGACTCCTCCCGCGAGACGGCCGGAATACGCGGCGCGCTGCGGCGCGCGCGCGGGGAGCTCATCGTGCTCATCGAAGCGGGCGAGCCGGATGAGAACGCGATCATGGCGAAGGTGGACGAAGTGTCGCGGCTCCAGGGAGATCTCGAAAAGCGGGTCGTTGCGCGGCTCCTCGACGCGAGGACCGTTTTGACGCACGAAGAGCGCGCGCGGTTCATGCACCTGATCCGGCACCGGTGCATATCCGACGACTCCGCCGGGCGTTTCACCCAGCCTGCCGGGGGACGGAAAGAAAGAGAGGTTCGATGATGATGAAACGTTTCGCAGCCGTGGCGGCGCTCGCGGCGCTCGCGATGTTCGCGGCGTCGATGGCCGCCGCGCAGGAGAAGGAAGTGAAGGTTACGGTCGTCGCGGGGGAGGATGCGTCGGCGACCTGTGCCCATGCGCCGAAGCTCACCGACGAGCAGAGGGCGAAGGTCGAGGAGCTCCGCGCGGAACAGCGGCTCCGGGCCATCGATCTTCGCGCGGATCTCCAGAAGCTCGGCGTCGAGCTCAAGCGCGAGACGGGCAAGGCCGAACCCGACATGAAGGCGGTCGAGGCGATTCTCAAGAAGATGTCGGCGGCGCGGGAGAAGCTGCAGATGAGCCGCATCGAGCACGGCGTCGCCATGAAGAAGCTCCTCGGAGACGATTGGCGAGGTCATATGTCGCGCGGACGGGGCGGCGAAGAGACGATGCGGGTCGAGGTCGAGGCCGGGGAAGACTGCGAACACGACGTCCGCGTTTTGCGCTTCAAGGACCGCGACGCGGTCCGCGAGGGCAGGATGCCCGGCCCCGACGGCCGGAGGTTCCGCGTGAAGGCCGTTCCGCCCGCCAAGATGAGCGCGTGCGTTCCAGGACACCCCGTTATGATGAAGCACCGCAAGGGCTCCGCGCCGAAGGCCGGCTGCTCGGGGCACGACGCGTGGGGCGGCAAGGCCGTTCGCGCGCGCGCGAGCCGCAAGGATTGTTCCGGCTCCTGCGCCGCCCACAAGAGCGTCTGGGAGTCGCGGATGTTCCGTCCGCGCGGCAAGAAAACGGAGCACCGGTGCACGTGCGGAGAGAGACATATCGAATGGAGACATGAGACGCCCGCGGAAGGCCGTCGGACGAGATCGTTCGGCGGACGGTAGGAGGAGACCCCCCGCCGTTCCCGTCGCGGAGCGGCGCTCCTTTTCCCACCCCAGCGGCGGGGCGCTACGGCGCTCCGCCGCTTCCCGTTTCGTCAGTTGATGCGGATGGCCGCCATGAGGTAGAGGAAAACGCCGCTGTAATCGATTTCGATGGGGGACCCGGCGTCGAACAGGCCGGGATCGCCGAACTTGTCGTACAGCGATTCGATCCTCAGCCCGCGGTAGCCGAGCTGGAGGCCCATCTCGATCGGATTGATGAAGTTCGTGTGAACCTCCGCGTACGCCTCGTACCCCGCGTCCTCGCCCTTGTACTCCGTGAGACGGCGCCCCGTCAGCTCGTTCGTTCCGTACACGGCGTCCGCCCAGCAGCGGTTTACTCCGACGCAGATATCGATCGCGTTCGGGATCTGGAGAACGGCGGCGACGATCCCGACGGTGAGCACGTCCGCGGGCGCGTGGTAGGAGAGCGAAGACGAGGACTCCGCGGCGTCCGTTTCGCCCCAGTAATGCTCGTATCCGCAGGCGAGCGCGACGGCGCGGCGGTACCAGATCCTCCCCTCGACCCTGAAATTGACCCCGTCGCCGAGCTCGTCTATGGTCAGGGCGTTGTCCTGCGCCACGAGACCGATGTGCGCGTTGAGCTCGCTCATCGAATAGTATCCCCAGCCCGTGCCGCCGCCGACGGAGAATCCGAGCGGGAACGCTTCGACGCCCGCGCCCGCGGCCGCGACGAACGCGGCCGCGCAGACGGCCGCCGCCCCTCTAAGCTTCATGCCGCATGCCTCCCTTTCCCGTCCCGCTTCGCCGACGGGGCCGGTCGTTCACGTACCGTTCGATCCGCCGGACGCCTTCGGCGATCCGTTCGATCGAGTTCGCGTAGGATATTCGCAGGTATCCCTCTCCCGCCTCGCCGAAATCGATCCCCGGGGCGACCGCCACGCCGGATCGCTCGAGCATGTCGAAGGCGAGACGCAGGGAATCGGCGCCCAGGTGCCGCGCGTTGACGAGAAAGTAGAAGGCGCCCAGCGGCTCGACCGCGAAACGGAGCCCGATCCTCGGAAGCTCCGCGAGGAGATACCGGCGCCGCGCGTCGTACATCCGCCTCATCTCCTCGATTTCGGGATGCGTTTCGGAGAGCGCAACGATCCCCGCCTGCTGGGCGAACGCGCTCGCGCAGATGAAGAGGTTCTGCTGGAGGATTTGGAGCCGGCGGATATGGCGCTCCGGGGCGATCACCCAGCCGAGCCGCCACCCCGTCATCGCGTAGCGCTTCGAGAATCCGTTGAGAACGAACGCGTCGCCGGTGCACTCGAGGGCGGAGCGCGCCCGCTCGCCGTAGACGAGCCCGTGATAGATCTCGTCGCTGATGACGGGTATCCCGAGATCGCAGAGCTCCGCGAGGTCGCCCGCCGGCAGGAGCGTCCCCGCCGGATTCGACGGGGAGTTGACGATGATCGCCTTGGTCCGCGGGCCGATCGCGCGGCGCACCGCGGCAGGATCGAGCTGGAATCCGGAGCGCTCGCCGGTCGCGACGCGCCGCGGCACGCCCCTCAAGTGCCGGATGAAATTCGGATAGCAGGGATAGCCCGGATCGCCGACGACGATCTCGTCCCCCGGTTCCTCGATGAGGAGCGAGAGAACGAGAAGCAGCGCGGGCGAGGTGCCCATCGTCACGATGACGCGGTCCGGCGGAACGCTCGCGCCGTATTCGGTTTCGTAGTGGCGGGCGATCGCGGCGCGGAGCGCCGCGGCGCCGCGGCTGTCCGTATAGTGCGTGTCGCCGCGCCGGAGCGCCTCCTCGGCGGCCCGC
>JAGUZZ010000021.1:0-9773 GCA_020060525.1 bacterium
CGAAGCTCGTCACGTACGCGAGCGACATCCCGATCACCATCTTGAGCTCGTTCCCCACGCTAGCCCTCCCACTTGACGGCGCGTTCCAGATCCTCGATGTACTGCTTCTGCCGCAGCTCGTACCCCTTCGACACGGCCGAGAGCTTCGGATCGATGACGCGCACGAGGACGACGAGCAGCGCGACGCCCGCCGCGAGCGCGACGAAGCCGATCGGGCGGAGCATGAAGCTGAGCGCCGTGCCGAGCATGAGCAGAATATAGACGAGCGGCGAGATGACGACCGCGATCGTGTCCTCCCTCGTCCACTCCTCCGCTTCTTTCGAGGTCCACCGTTTCGCGCTCGATGCCATATCCGCCTTTCCCGGCGGCCGCCGCGCCGCCCGCGGAGGGCCTGCGGGCGTTCCGCCGGCGCCTAGACGAGCCCCCGCCGCTCCGCCTCCCGGCGCACCGGTCCCCACCATCCGACGGGCCGCGACATCACGTAGAACTTCACGAGCCGATCCATGTCCTCGGGTTTCGTGGCGAACGTCACGGGGATGAAGACCGCCGCGCCGAGGATCATGAGGAGCCAGAACTGCTGGTAGTCGCGCAGGTGCGGCAGCACGCCGAAGGCGGGCAGCACCCATACGACGAGCCACGAGAATACGAGGTTGAAAACCCACGCGGAGAGGTAGCCCCAGCCGTTGAACCGCCACCAGACGACCTGCAGAATGCCCGGGAGCCAGACCCCCGCCGCCATGATCCAGAGGGCGAAGATGAGCCACTCGGTGATGTTCTCCATGATCGATCCGAACACGAACGATCCCGCGAGCAGCAGGAGCGTTCCCACGCGCCCGACGAGAACGAGGCGCCGTTCGTCGGCCTTCGGATTCACGTAATGGTGATAGAGGTCTCGCGTGATGTAGACGGCGCCGAGGTTGAGATGCGTCGAGATCGTCGAGAGGTGGATCGCGACGATCGCGGCGAAAAAGAATCCGATCATGCCCGCCGGCAGCGTTTCGAAGCCGAGGCGGAACCACGCCATCTCGTAGTCCTTCACCTCGGAGAGGTTCGGATAGAGCGTGAAGAACGCGAGGATCGCTGCGGCCCATATCGCGTTGCGCGTGACGACGAGGGCTTGCCCGGCCCAGATGCACCAGGAAGCGTCCTTCACCGAACGGGCCGACTGGATGCGCTGGGCCTCGGGGAACCAGTCGATCGCCGTCGCCATGCCGAAGCCGCCGATGACGCCGATGACGATCATCGTGACGAACCACGCGACGGGGAACCCCCCCGTCGTGAAGCCGGTGAAGGCGAAGGGGTTGAGCTTGCCCGTTTCGCCGAGCGCCGCGAGCTTGTCGACGATCGTCTGCGGTCCCCCGGCCGCGTGGATCCCCCAAATCGAAACGAAGACGATCGCGACGAAGGCGATGATCCCCTGTTGGAAATCCGCCATCACGACGCCCCAGAAGCCCGCGGCGAGCACGTACACGGCGCACAGCGACGAGAAGAGGACGAGCCCGATCCACGTCGGCCAGCCGAAGAGAAAGAAGCAGACCTTTCCCATCGCGATGCCGACCCAGCCGAGGATGAACATGTTGAGGAAGACCTGCCAGCCGGCGACCCACCCGCGCAGCAGCTCCCCCGACATCCCACCGTAGCGGAGCGACTGCCATTCCGCCTGCGTGTAGGCGAGCGAGCGCCGGAATATCTTCGTCGACACGAAGGCGCTCACCGCGCACCACGCCGCGAAGAAGCCGTACCAGAGGCCGGCGAGGCCGTGGCGGTACACGACCCCGGACACCCACATCGGCGTATCGGTCGCCGTATGCGTCGCGTAGACGGACGAGGCGGGGAGCCACCACGGAAGCCCGCGTCCAGCGAGGAAGAAATCGGATTCCGACCGCTTGCCGAGGCGGTAGAAGAGGGCCCCGCTCCCGATCATGAGCACAATGAAAGCGACGAGCCAGAACCAATCGAGAAACGTGAAGACGATCATCGCACCGTCCCCGTCGATCGCGGCCGCGGACGCGCGGCCCGCCGATCGCCCGAGCCCCGCGCGGCGGCGGGGCGCATTATTCGACCTCTATCTCGTCGACGAAGATCCACGCCTTTTCGCCCGCGTACGGATGCCACGGGGGGCATACGCCGGCGTTCCTCGCGTGCACGCGGACGAAGCGCGCGCTCCGGGCGACGCGATCCGTCGAGAACTCCTCGATCCGCGCGGCCTCGTCGGCCGCGGGGGTCCCCCGGTCCCACTCGGCGACGGTGATGAAAGCGACGCCGTCGCTCGAGAGGGAATATTCTATCCGCTCCGGCAGGAATATCCAGCTATTTTGATCCTGGAGAAACGAGGCGGCGACGCGCCGCACGCGCCGGACCGATCCGAGATCGACGACGGCGACGAGATCGACGCCGTGGTAGCCCTGCCAGCCCCCCGCCCGGAAATCGACGCCGCCGCGGATCTCGTCGATGAGCCCGAGCGCGCCCCCCGCGGTGTACTGCGGGCTGTAGGCCGTCTCCAGCCGGACGCGGCGCCCTCCCGGCACCTTTCTGAAATCGGCGGCGAGAACGCGGCTCTGCGGGAAGCCCTCCGCGCGGGCGACCGCCCGGAGCGGCGTCGAGGCGCGAAGGACGAACGGCGACTCGTACAGGGTCGCATCGCCGTCCGGCGGCGTCTCCGAGAGCGTATAGCGGATTTCGGCGCCGGGGACGACGGACGCGAGACCGACGACGGTCGAATCGGAAAAGATCCGCGACCCCGAAGAAACGTAGGGAACGGGCATGATGAGGTGCTCGTCGATCGAGCTGCGCGGCCGGTCCGCTGCGGACGTTCCCCACGCCTCGTTCGGCCGCGGTCCCATCGTGAAGACGAGCTCGCCCCCCGCCATGATCTCGCCGTGATCGATATACCCCTTCGCGTAGGGCTCGCCGCGAAGCGTCGCCGACTGTATGTGGCGGTTCGCCCTCGAGACCCGGTTCGCCCTCACGACGAAGCGTTTCCCTCCGCCGACGTCGATCGACGCTTCTCGGAAAAGCGGAGAGCCGACGACGTACGCCTCCTGCCCCGGCGTCACGGGATAGAATCCGAGCGCGCTCAGCACGTACCACGCCGACATCTGTCCGCAGTCCTCGTTGCCGCACAGGCCCGCGGGGCCTTCGCCGTAGAGCGTCTCCATGATCTCGCGGACCCGCTCCTCGGTCTTCCACCGCCGCCCGGCGTAGGCGTAGAGGTAGGCCACGTGGTGGCTCGGCTCGTTCCCGTGGGCGTACTGCCCGATGAGCCCGGTGATGTCCGGCTGTTCGCGCCCCGTCGTCCGCGGGCTCGCCGCGAAGAGGGAGTCGAGCTTCGCCTCGAACGCCTCCGGACCTCCCATGAGCGACATGAGACCCTCGACGTCCTGCGGCACGTAGAAGCTGTACTGCCACGAGTTCGCCTCGGTGAAGTGGGCGTTCACCTCGCTCGGATCGAAGGGCTCGGCGAAGGCCCCGTTCACGCGCGGCCGCATGAATCCGGTCGAGGGATCGAACAGGTTCTTGTAATGCTGCGCGCGCTCGATGTAGCGCGCGTAGTCCGATTCCTCGCCGAGCGCCTTCGCCATGCGGGCGATGCACCAGTCGTCGTAGGCGTACTCGAGCGTCTTCGAGACCGACTCCCCCTCGCGATCCCCCGGCACGTATCCGAGCGCGCGATAGGAAGCGAGCCCGAGGCGGTCGAGCTCGGCGCTGTGCTTCATCGCCTCGAAGGCGCGCTGGGCGTCGAAGCCGCGGATGCCCTTGAGATAGGCGTCGGCGATGACGGAAACCGCGTGGTAGCCGATCATGCACATCGTCTCGTTCCCCGCGAGCTCCCACACCGGCAGAGCGCCTCCCTGCTCGCGCTGGACGAGAAACGTCCGGATGAAATCCGACGTTCGCTCGGGCTCGAGGATCGTGAAGAGGGGATGCGCCGCTCGGTACGTGTCCCAGAGGGAGAAGACGGTGTAGTTCGTGAAGTCCTTCGCCTCGTGTATCTCGAGATCGCGGCCCCGGTACCGGCCGTCCGCGTCCATGAAGAGGTTCGGCGCGAGCAGCGCGTGGTAGAGCGCCGTATAGAAGACGGTGCGCTGCGCCGCCGTGCCCCCCTTGACCCGGATCCGGCCGAGCGCGGCGTTCCACGAAGCGGCGGCCGAGGCACGAACGGCGTCGAAATCCCACAGCGGCGCCTCGGCGTCGAGGTTCTTCCGCGCGCCGTCGATATCGACCGCCGAGATCCCGACCTTGACGAGCACCGCCTCCCCCGCGCCGGTCGCGAAGCGGACGAAACATTTGAGGTTTTGACCGAACGCCTCGTTGAGATCCGGCCGGACCGTGTCGTCGACCGCGATGCCGTATGAGGCGAACGGCTTCGAGAACCTCGCGACGAAATACACGTGCTGATCCGACGCCCACGCGCGCGACCGCCGGTATCCCTCGATCTCGGCGCTCCCCGCGATCTTGAGGTGCGACTCGATCGTCTCGTCGCGGTGCGCGAGATCCACGATCACGTTCGCGCTGTCGCTCGCCGGGAACCGGTAGCGGTGGAACGCGGTCCGGGCCGTGGCGGCGAGCTCGACGCCGACGCCGTTCTCGAGCCCTACGGCGTAATAGCCCGGCGAGGCCTTCTCCCGTGCGCGGTCGAACCGCGAGCGGTATCCCTCCTCGCCGGGCGCGGCGCCGTTCGAGAGCCGCACGGCGCCGACCGTCGGCATGAGCAGCACGTCGCCGTAGTCGGAGCAGCCCGTGCCGCTGAGGTGCGTATGGCTGAAGCCGTAGATGAAGCTGTCCGCGCGGTGATACCCCGAGCAGCCGTCCCAGCCGGAGAGCCTCGTGTCGGGGCTCGCCTGCACCATGCCGAAGGGGACCTGAGCGCCGGGAAAGGTGTGGCCGTGGCCTCCCGTCCCGATGAAGGGATCGACGTAGACCGTGACGTCCGATCTCTTCCCGACGGAGCAGGCGCAGAGCGCGGCGGCGACAAGGAGCGGTATCGATCGTTCGAAGCGCATGCGATCATTCCTCCGTGCGATAGGTATCGACGAGGGAGGTCAACCGGATATGCGGAAGGAGGTTCTCGATCCGCTCGTCGGTCGTGAACGAGACCGACACGATCTCCCCCGGGACGACGTCGAAATAGTTGTCCGAAAAATATCCCCGAATCTCCCCGGCGTCGAGCCACAGGTTCTTGACGAGAACGTCGGCCTCGATATCGACGACGTGGACGCGGCCCCGCGGCCGGCTGCAGTAGCGGAGGGCCGCCGCCTCGACGACGGACGAGCCGGCGCCGGCGTCCCGCGCCCTGTTCGTCTCGCCGGGCCGCCGCGACATGATAACGGGCAAACGGCACGAGACGTACTCGACCGGCGGGAGATCGAGATCCCCGGGAAGCGCGAAGTAGAGGGTGTTGCGCGCGACGCGGCCTTCTCCGCTCACGAGCTCCGCGTCGAGGAACACCTCTCGCTCGTCCCTGCCTCGAAGCGCGCGATCGAGCGGCTCCTCGAAATACGCCGCGCTCGAGCGCGGCGGCACCGCGGCGTCGACGCGCCGGGCCCAGACGAGATTCCCCGCGAAATCCATGATCTCGATATCGAGCTCGGCGTCGATTCTCTCGCCGAGATCCGAGACGATCCAGACGCGTATCGTCCCGTCCTCGACGACCGGCGACACGAGAACCGGAGCGTAGGCCCCGCGCGCCGCGTAGTAGAGCGCCTTCGGAACGCCGTCATAGTCCACGGCGGACCAGGAGACCGCCGGCCAGCAGTCGTTCAGCTGCCAGAAGAGGCTTCCCATGCAGTACGGCATCGCCCGCCGCTCGGCTTCGATGCCCGTCCTCACGCCCTCCGCCTGAAGGAGCTGGCTCACGTACGTGAAACCCCTGAAATCCGCGGGAGCGCGGTAGCGTTCATCCATATACGCTCGGATGATCTCGTTTCCCCTCGGATGCTTCTGATGCGCGAGCATCGCCTCCGAATCGACGCGCAGGTCGCGCGGACCGACGAAACGCTCCACCGACGGAAACGCGGGGAACGATTGAAAGCCGAACTCGCTCATGAAGCGCGGCACCTTGTCCCGGTACGCCTCGAACGGCTCGCCGTCGTGCCAGACCCCCCAGTAGTGGCAGTCCCCCTCGGTGAGGCTCCGCGGATCGGCCCGGCCGAACCGAGGGGAGGACGGTACATACGGCCGTCCCGGATCGTGCTCCGCGACGACCGCGGGAAGAAGCTCGTGAAAGAGCTTCTCGTAGTCGCGCCGGATGCGCGCCGAATCGGCGGGGCCGATGCCGTGCTGCCGCTGCCATCCCCAGTTGCGCCACCCCTCCTCGCTCTCGTTGTTGCCGCACCAGAGGGCGAGACACGGATGTCCGCGGAGCCGCTTCACGTTGTCGACCGCCTCGCGCTCGACGCTCCGGAGAAAGGGCCGGTCCCCCGGATACATGGCGCAGGCGAACATGAAATCCTGCCACACGAGGATGCCGTATTCGTCGCAGAGATCGTAGAACGCGTCGTCCTCGTACACGCCCCCGCCCCAGACGCGGAGCATGTTCATGCGGGCCCCGGCCGCGCTCGCGACGAGATACTCGTACCGCTCGCGGGAGGCCCTGCCGTGGAAGCTGTCGAGCGGCACCCAGTTCGCCCCTTTCATGTAGAGAGGGACGCCGTTGAGCTTGAAAGAGAAGCTTCGCCCGGCCGCATCCGGCTCCTCGACGAGCTCGACGGTGCGAAGACCCACGCGGACGTCCGCGCGATCGATCCCGATCCCCTCCGCGCGAACCTCTCCGCGAACGCGGTAGAGCCGCTGCCGCCCCAGCCCGTTCGTCCACCAGAGCTCGGGGGAGGCGATCGAGAACTCGATCCTCCGCCTGTTGAGTCCGGGCTCGAGGCGGGTCTCGACGGCCGCCGCGGGGGAACCGTCGACCGTGACGCGAAGGGAGACGCTCATCGAATCGTCCGCCTCGATCTCGAACTCGGCGGCGAGCCCGGCGCGCTCGCCCGTCAGGGCTTCCTGCGTCACGGCGAACCCGGCGATGCGCGCGCCCTCCCACGTCCGCAGGTATACGGGACGCCAGATCCCGCACGTCGGAAACCGGGGGCTCCAGTCCCATCCGTACTGGTAGGCGGCCTTCCGCGTGAGGACCCGGGGGCCGCCCGGAAGCTCGCAGGGCATCCCCTCCCACTGTTTCGCGACGGCCTCCACGGGAGACCGGAACCTGACGACGAGCTCGTTCCGTCCTTCCCGCAGGACCCCCGCGCAGGGAACGGCCCACGCGCGGAACATGTTGTCGGCCTCGAGGAGAAGCGAGTCGTTGAGGTACACCGACGCGTACGTGTCGAGCCCCTCGAACACGAGATCGACGCGGCCGCCCGGGATCCGGCTCGCGCCGATACGGAAGATTTTGCGATATTCCCAGTCTTCGTTCTCGAGAGAGCGAAGCGCCTCCTCGTTCGCGCCGAAGAAGGGATCGCGCACGAGCCCGTTCGCGTGAAGATCCGTGTGAACGCATCCCGGCACGGCGGCCGCGCGCCACTCGGTCGCTCCGGCCCGGCGGAACTCCCATCCGCCCCCGAGGTCGATCCGCGAGCCGCCGTCTGTCACGTAGCATGAAATCGAAAGGATCACGCACGCGAGCGGGAACACGAGCGCCCAGCGTTTCATCGCCGCCTCCCGGGAACGCCTGCCGGTCGAGAGAATACGCCGAGGCGAGTATAGCACCGGCGCGCCGCGAACGCCACACGGAGGGGCCGTTCGCCCGCGGCAGGCGAGGACGGCGGCCCCGCCGGGGCGTCGAAAAAACACCCCTTGACGGACCGGCGCGGACGCTCTATATTGGAATAAAGGTACTGATATGCTTAATATGCCCCGCGCCGCCCGGCGGCCGGGGCGCGAACGGAGACGGAATCTCTCCGAACGGAGGTGGCGGGTTGGAACGCCGGATCATCCGGATCGACGAGGAGCGGTGCACCGGGTGCGCCCTCTGCATACCGAACTGTCCCGAGGGCGCGATCCAGATAATCGAAGGCAAGGCGCGCCTCGTCGGCGACCTGCTCTGCGACGGTCTCGGCGCCTGCATCGGGCACTGTCCCGAGGGCGCGATAACGATCGAAACGCGGGAGGCGGAAGCGTATGACGAAAGAAAGGTCGTGGCGGGGATCGTTCGACAGGGTCCCGCCGTCCTTCGCGCGCACTTGGAACACCTCAGGAGCCACGGCCAGCGCGCGTACCTCGGCGAGGCCCTGGCGTACCTCGCCGAGAGCGGCGTCCCCATACCGGCGGGCTTCACGGATTCGCAGCGTCCGGCAGGTCACCCCCTCCGCGCTGCACAGTCAGGCGGCTGCCCGGGTTCACGCATCATGAACTTCAACGGCGCAGCCGCCTGCACTGATCCTCCCGGGCCGGAGGCTCGCCCCTCCCGGCTCGGCCAGTGGCCGGTGCAGCTCGAGCTCGTGCCTCCCGAGGCGCCGTTCCTCGACGGAGCGGACGTTCTCGTCGCCGCCGACTGCGTGCCGTTCGCGTACGCCGGATTCCACGAGCGTCTTCTGCGGGGGAAGGTATGCCTCGTGGGCTGCCCGAAGCTCGACGACGCGGAGCGTCACCTGGAAAAGCTCGCCGCGATGTTCGAGCGCAACGACGTCCGCTCGGTCACGACGGCCTACATGGAGGTTCCCTGCTGCTTCGGGATGGTGAAGCTCGTCGAGGAGGCGATCGCGCGCTCGGGCAAGCGCATACCGCTCGAGACGCGGAAGCTCGGCGTGAAGGGCGAGCCTATGGGCTGGTCATGATACCCGCGCGCCGCTGAACCCGGCGCCGCGGCCGGGCGCCGTCCGGCGTTCCCAAGCCGGCGGCGACCGAATAGCCGCCCCTTACCGCTTGAGATCCCACCACCCGTACCATCCGAGGTACAGGGCGAGCTTGTTGTCGCTGCGGTCCGATTCGAGGTAGCGGTCCCACACGTATTCGACGCCGGCCGTGGCCGAGAGCCCCTTCGACGAGTAGAGATCGAGCGAGAGACCGAGAGCCGGGCCGAGCGTGTTGTTCCAATCGTACCCTTCCAGATCCCAGCGGTAGCGGAGCGCGACGTACGTGTTCAGCGTCGCGTGGCGCCATTCGACCCAGTCCACCCCCTGCTTGACCCAGCCCTGCAGCACGAGGTTGTTCGGCAGCTCCTCCGGGAACTCCTGACGGAGATCCCCCCACGTCGCGCCGCGGAATCCGACGATCGCCTGCGCGCCCGTGGCGAGCAGCGCGACGAGAGCCGCGGCGGCCGCCGCCGCGAGTATGGATTTCCTCTTCATTCGTTATCTCCTTCCATAGATCGTTGCGTCGGTGAATCCCCATGAGTGCTCGATCGTGAAGTTCCTCACGAGCGCGAAATCCCGGTCGATGTACTCCTGCCACTGCGCGCACGGCGTGATCTTGCCGTAGAAGAGATCCTCGCAGACGACGAAATCGACGTGCTCGACGAAAGCGGGCTCGGGGTAATCCGCGGCGTCGACGTCGCGCAGGTTGATCCATTTCGCCCTGGGAAAACGGTCCGCGAGCGTGTACTCGTAAATGACGCCGTCCCAGCCGTTCATCGCGACGACCATCCCGTCGAAGCCGTTCTCGTCGAAGAATTCGATGACCGGCGTCACGTCGGGGTACTGCCGCTCGAGCCACTTGAGGTTGAAGACTCCGTACGCCCAGTAGATCGTCACGATCGCCGCCGCGAAGAATACCCGGACCGCCCGGCTCCGCGTCCCGGACGAGAAAATCTTCGCCATGTGATCGACGCCGATCGCGGC
>JAGUZZ010000322.1:0-13309 GCA_020060525.1 bacterium
CCTCGTCTCCTCCTGCGAGCCGGTGATCGCCGCGCTGGTCGCGGCGGGCTCGACGGCGGTCGTCGGCGCGGTGTACGACGTCGAGAGCGGCGCCGTCGAAATCGTCGGCTGAGATCATCTCACGAGAACGAGGCGCGTCGTCGCCGTGTACGCCCCCGCCGCGAACCGGCAGAAGTACACGCCGCTCGCCGCGGATCTCCCTCGGTCGTCGCGGCCGTCCCATACGGCCGCGTAGCGCCCGGCGGCGGCGCGGCGGTCGACGAGCGTGCGCACGAGCCTTCCCGACGCGTCGAAAATCTTGATCGCCACGGCGCCGTCGCGCGCGAGCGCGTACGGGATGACGGTCGACGGATTGAACGGATTCGGATACGCCGGATCGAGCCGCGTTGCCGCCGGTCCGCCCTGCGGTCCGCCCGCGTCCGTCGGAACGACGGTCGTGACGCGGATGTCGTCGATGTACCACCCCTCGAAACCGCGCTGCTCGTCGCTCGCGAAGTGGAACCGCACGAGAACGGGACCGGAGTAGGCGGAGAGATCGAACGTCTCGAACCGCCAGTCGAAGGCGCCCGACCAGCAGCGCTGGTACGGTGCGAGGAAGATCGTGTTGTACGGGCTCGCGCGGGACGGGTACGGCGACGCGGGAGCGAGGATCGTCCACGTGAGCCCGCCGTCGCGCGAGATCTCCGCGACCGCGGCGTCGAGCGCCCAGTACGGGTAGACCGCCCCGGCCTCGGCCTCCATCCGGTGCCAGAAGGTGAGCGTCGAACCGGTGAAGAGGCACAGCGGCGGAAGCGCCAGCGCCGACTCCGACATATTCGCGTAGGGCGATCCATCCGCGCCGCCGCATTTCCAGCTCGAGGGCGCCGAGCGGAAGCGCTCCCCGCTCACGTGCCATTGATCCATGCCGGCGATCGCGCGATGCTCGAAGGGCTCCTCGCTCTCCCCGCGATCGTCGATCTCGAAGCCGCAGGTGCGGACCCTGATCGTGTCCGCGCTCGTCGGAATGTTGTCTCCCGAAAGGGTGAGAACGAGGGTGAGAGGAGTGAAGGGAGGGGTCGATTCGGCGACGAACCAGAGAAGCTCCCCCGCGGATCCGAACGAGCCCCCCGGCGGAACGGCGGCGCTCTTCACCGTTCTCCGCACGACTCGGGCGAAGCCGAGCTCCGGTATGGAGAGTGAGAGAACGACGCCTCGCGCCTCCGTCGATCCCGCGTTCCGGTACGAGCAGAGGAGGTTTTGAAACTCCCACGCGTCGAGACAGCCGTCTCCGTCCCCCTCCGGCGCGTCGGTGATCGACCACGACTCGAGCGCCACCGCGGGGGAGCTCACGGGCAGGAGCTGCGGCGAACGCCACGTTCCCTCGTTCGCCGCGACGGCGAGGACGATCGGCGCGAGGCGCGGGCCGCCGCCGTTCGCGAGAATTTCCACGGAGAACGCGGCGTCGATCGCCGTTTCCGATCCGGCGCCGAGGTTCCCGACGTAACGGCTTCCGTCGACGATGCGAAGCGCCGTATCCGCGCTCGCCAGCGAGATCTCGACGCCGGTGAGATCCGCGGAGCCCGCGTTCGCGAGCAGCACGACGAGGGCGATCCGCTCGCCTGGCTCCGCGACGCCGTCCCCGTCGCCGGCGCGCGAGAGGAGCGAGTCGTCGCGCACCCCGAGAAGCCTCGCCGAGCAGAGAAGCTCGGCGTCCGCGGCGACCGCGATCGTGTCGTGATACGGGTAGTGATCCGGGGACACGATCGACAGCAGCACGTCGCCCGCGGCGAACGCGCCGAAGTCGACGAGCGCCTCGCCGGCCGCGTCCGTGAACGCCTCCCGGTAGGGTCCCGGCGCCGCCGCGTCGAGGACGACGCGCGCTCCGGCCACGGGGCCGCCGTCGTCGCTTACCCTGACCGCGAAACCGTCCTGTCCCACGAACGGCGCGGCAGAATACTCGGCGTCGAGGCGCCGCGGCTCGGCGGTCCATACCGGGAGGGCCGGGTCGCCGAGCAGCGTAAGCGTGTAGTACACCCAGCGGACGGCGTCGAAAGAGACGTACGGGACGTTGTCGACGCGCGACCGGTCGTGCGCCTCGCCGAGGCGGCGGCTCCCGCCGCCGAAGAGGGCGCCGAAGAAGCGACGGTCGAAGAACTGCGAGACGCCGCACGTCGAGCCGGGCGCGTCCCAGCCGAGACGCGTATGGCCGATGAACGCCACGGCTCCGCAGGGGCCGGTGAGGAGCTTCTCGGCGATGCAGTCCTCCGCGCGGCCGCCGCCGGCGGGATCGCGGTTGTCGAACGAGGCCGCGTAGCATCCGTGCGACCAGCAGATAAAATAGCTCGAGGAGACGCCGTCGTTCGCGAGCAGCGGCACCTGCGCCGCCGAGAGGCGCATGACCTCGTCGATGTTCGCATGGCCGGCGTGGTTGACGAGATGCACGCCGGCGTTGAGAACCGGCAGAAGCTGCGCCGCGTTCCACGAGCCGAGATCGCGGTCGTACAGCGTGATCGAGGCGTAGAACGGCGGAACGCCCCGCGTGTCGAACCCCCAGCTCGACGAGCCGAAGAGGACCTCGTCCTTGTAATCCCCGCCCCAGGTGTCGACGCCGTTCTCGGACCAGAGGAGCTCGCCCAGCATGAGCGCGCTTTCGCACTGCGCGGCGACCGGGGAGAGCTGGTAGCGCGCGATCTTCGCTGTCACGTTCGCGATCTCGGCGGTCGAATCGACGGGAAGGCGTCCGACGCATACCTCCGGCAGGAGATCCTCTTCGCCGGGTTCCCCGAAGTACGCGTCGCCGTCGGCGTTCCACGTGCCGTCGAGACAGGCGTAGTAGAGATCGGAAGCGATGTCGGGATCGACCGTCGCGCCGACTTTCGCGTAGAGCCCGCGGTGCGGGACGATCTCGTCGTCCCCGCCGAGGAGCACGTACTCCGTGCCCCAGCTCTCGTACGCGTGGGAGATGAAGGCGCGGATCCGCTCCTGCAGGTCCGCGCCGGGGAAGCTCGCCGCGATCCACGCCGTGTCCACGACGCGGGCGCGCATGCCGCAGGAGGTCTTCAGCGCGGCGAGCGGCTCGAACGCGGCGACGAACTCCGGCGCCGTGACGATGACGTACTGGGCGAGGTCGGCGGATGCGGGAACGTCCTCCGCCGTCGAGCGCAATCGGTAGAGCGAGGCCGCTCCCGGATTCTCCACGCTCTCTCCGAGAAGGCGCAGCGCCCGTTCGGGCCGGGCCGCGGGCGCTCCGCCGTCCGGATTCGGCGCCGTGCGCACCGTCACCCGCAGGGCCGGGGAGAAGAGGATGCGCCGTTCGGCGGGAAGGTAGACGCACGGGTATACGTTGACGAAGGCGACGCGGACGCCGCTCGCGGACTGTTCGGAGTCGAGCTCGCCCCGCCGGGCGGGAAACGGAAGGGAGGAGAGGTAGATCGACTCGTCCCGGCCGGCGCGCGGCGCCGGAGAGCCGGGCGGCGCCTGCGGAGGCATCGGGAACAGGTCGAGGGCGACGGGGATCTCGATCGAGCCTTCCGGCTCGACGGCGACGTCGACGACGCGCTCCCCCGGGGGCAGTATGAAACGGACCGCGCGGACGGGGATCATGGGCTCGCCCGGACGGCCGATCGAGCGGCAGCCGCCGACCGAGACGAACACGCCGCCGTCCCGGCGGTCGAGCGCAGGCGCGTCGAACACGATCCGCGCGGTGAGGATTTCGGACCTCGCGCCAGCGGCGAGAAGGATGATCGCGAGGGCGGTCGCTGCGGCTCGGCGTGATGTCATGGCGTCGTTGCTTTTTCCTTCCTCGGGCCGATGTGCTATAGTATACCATATCGCGCAAGGCTCGGGCGGCGGATCGCTCCGCGTCTCGGATGTACCGTGTATCCGCCGAAGGCGAGGACCGAGGTTCGATGGCGAAACGGTGCGGGAACATAGACGACAACGTCGAGCGGTGCACGTGCACGTACGAGGGGTGCCCGCGCCACGGCAACTGCTGCGAGTGCCTCCGGTATCACCTCGCCGCACGCGAGCTCCCCGCGTGCGCCTTTCCGCCCGACGTCGAAAGAACGTGGGATCGCTCCTTCGAGCGGTTCATAAAAACCTACCGGTGAAAAGCGCATCGCGCCGGGATACCGGCCCGCTTCCGCCGCCCGGAGGATCGCCGATGGATGATATCGCGAGGGTACGCGTCGTCGTCACCGGCGTCGTTCAAGGGGTCGGATTCCGCTCGTTCGCGACGCACCTCGCGCGCGAGTACGCCATCAAGGGCTGGGTGCGCAACCGCGCGGACGGCGCCGTGGAGCTCGAGGCGGAGGCGGAGCGGGCCATCGTCGAGTCTTTTCTGCGGGATATCCGCATCGGACCGAGCCGCGCCGAGGTAGCCGGGCTCGCCGTCGAAAACATCCCTCCGCTCGGCGCCGAAACGGGTTTTTCCATGCGTTTCTAGCTCTCGCATCTCTCCGGAGCGCCGTTTTTTCTTGATTTTGACCGGCGGCGCGCGAGAAATTCAATGAGCACGCCGCGCCGGGCGGCCGCCGGACGGGCCGGAAGACGGGAACCTCGAGGCCGGTTCGGCGTACCATTGTGAGCGTGTTCCGGCGCACCGCAGACCAAGGAGGTCGAATCATGGACGTGAAAACGAAACGATCGAAGGCGGTCATCGCCGTCGCCGGCGTCGCCGTCATCTTCATCCTCGGCATGGGCGCGGAGCGCATCATCAGCCTCGCCGGGCGGCCCGGCACGGGGGATACCCTCTTCCCGGCGGCGCGCGCGCAGTCGTCCGTTCCGGTCGACATTCCGAGCGTCGTCGAGAAGGCCGTTCCGGCCGTCGTCAACATCCAGACGAAAAAGATCACCCGGGTGAGCCAACAGGTGCCCCCGATGTTCCGGGATCCGATGTTCCGGCAGTTTTTCGGCGACGAGTTCATGCGGCGCTTCAACGTGCCGCAGGAGCGGGTGTCTCGTTCGCTCGGTTCGGGGGTCATCGTGAGCGGGGACGGCTACATCCTCACGAACAACCATCTCGTCGGCGACGTCGACGAGGTGCTCGTCATACTGCCCGACGAACGCGAGTTCAACGCGCGGGTCGTGTGGGCGGACACGAGGACCGAGGTGGCGCTCCTCAAGATCGAGGCGAAGGATCTGCCGACGATACGCCTCGGGGATTCGTCGGCGCTCCGGCTCGGCGAGACGGTCATCGCGATCGGGTATCCCTTCGGCGTCGGTCAGACCGTCACGCAGGGGATCGTGAGCGCCCTGGGGAGGACGTTCAAGGACGCCGAGCGCAGCGGGCTCTTCGTCGATTTCATCCAGACGGACGCCGCGATCAATCCGGGAAACTCGGGAGGCGCCCTCATCAACGCGCAGGGAGAGCTCGTCGGCGTCAACACGCTCATCGTATCGAACACGGGAAGCTACGCGGGGCTCGGCTTCGCCATCCCGATCAACCTCGCGAGAGAGATCATGAACGACATCATCGCGCACGGGCGGGTCATACGGGGGTACCTCGGCGTCGACATGGACGACCTCACCGCCGACAAGGCGGAGTTCTTCGGCCTGAACAAGGGCGAGGGAGCCATACTCACCTTCATCGTCGAGGGAAGCCCCGCGGAGAAGGCGGGCCTCGCCGCCGACGACGTCGTGACGGCGATCAACGGCGAGCCGGTGAAGAACACGAACGATCTGCGCAGAATCGTCGGCGCGATCAAGCCGGGCGAAAAGGCCGCGATCGATCTCGTGCGGGACGGAAAGCGGATGAAGGTGACCGCGACGGTGGGGACGCGTCCGGACGAGCGCGAGTCCGCGCAGGCGGAGGAGGAGGGGGTCGAAGCGGTGAAGCCCGAGCTCGCGCTTCTCAACGGCATCGGTCTCGAGGAGCTCAACCGCACCTACCGGGCGCGGCTCCAGATACCGACCGAACTGCAGGGGATCCTCATCACGGAGATCGATCCGAACTCCCCGGCGGCGGACAAGGGGCTGCGGCAGGGGGACGTGATCGTCGCGGTCAACAAGCTCCCCACCCGAAACCTCCGGGAGTTCAACGCGCGCATCAAGGGCCTCAAGGAGAACAAGGTCCTCCTGACGATCTGGCGCGAGGGCTCCCGCGAGTACGTCGTGTTGAAGGAATAGCGCGGCCGGCGAAGCGGCGTCGGGAAACGAGAAAAGAACGGGGCGCCCGCAGGGAGCGCCCCGTTTCGTTTTCGCGCGCGTGACTCCGCGCCCCCGCGGGCCGGAGGGAAGGTCCGCCGCTTCGTCCGTTCCGGCCCCGGTCTCAGTCGTAGTACTCCCGGCCGAGGTGCGTGATGAGCTCCTCTCCCTGCACGTGGCGGAGGGTGTTCTTGAGCTTCATGAGCTGGATGAAGAGGTCGTGCTCCGGATAGAGGCCCGGCGCGTGCATCGGGCTCTTGAAGTAGAACGAGAGCCATTCCTGTATCCCGTGCATCCCGATCCGCTTGGCGAGATCCATGAAGAGCGCGAGATCGAGCACGATCGGCGCGGCGAGGATGCTGTCGCGGCAGAGGAAGTTGATCTTGATCTGCATCGGATAGCCGAGCCAGCCGAAGATGTCGATGTTGTCCCAGCCCTCCTTGTTGTCGCCGCGGGGCGGGTAGTAGTTGATCCGGACGACGTGCGAGAACTTCTCGTACAGCTCCGGGTAGAGGTGCGGTTGGAGGATGTACTCGAGCACCGAGAGCTTGCTCTCCTCCTTCGTCTTGAACGATTCCGGATCGTCGAGCACTTCGCCGTCGCGGTTTCCGAGGATGTTCGTCGAGTACCAGCCGTTGAGACCGAGCATGCGGGCCTTGAGGCCGGGGGCGACGATCGTCTTCATGAGGGTCTGGCCGGTCTTGAAGTCCTTGCCGCAGACCGGGACTCCCTTCTCCCGCGCGAGCTCCATGAGGGCGGGGACGTCGAGCGTGAGGTTCGGCGCGCCGTTCGCGAAGGGCACGCCGAGGGAGAGGGCCGCGTACGCGTAGACCATGCTCGGGGCGATCTCGGGGCTGCGCTCCTTCATCGCCTTTTCGAACGAGGCGAGGTCCCGGTGCGCCGCGGTCTCCTTCAAGAAGATCTCCGTGCTCGCGCACCACACCACGACGAGCCGGTCGCAGCGTTCGCGCTCCTTGAAGGCGAGGATGTCCTCCTTGAGCTGCTCGGCGTACTCGTACCAGTTCTTCGCCTTCTTGACCCACGTGCCGGAGAGGCGCTTCACGTAGTGCTGGTCGAAGACCGCCGGCATCGGCTTCACCCCCTCGAGGAAGGGGCGCACGCGGTCGAGGAGCGCGCGGTCGAGAACGCCGGCCTTGACGGCCGCCTCGTAGGCGTTGTCCTCGAAGATGTCCCACCCGCCGAAGGCGAGATCGTCGAGCTCCGCGAGCGGAACGAAGTCCTTGATGAGGGGGGAGCGGTTCTCCGTGCGCTTGCCGAGGCGGATCGTCCCCATCTGGGTGAGCGATCCGAAGGGCTTCGCGTAGCCGCGGCGCGCCGCCTCGACCCCCGCGACGAAGGTCGTCGCCACGGCCCCCATGCCGGGCGTGAGTATGCCGAGCCTGCCCGAGGGCTTCGCCGGTTTCTTCGCGGTCTCCATGTCGAAACTCCTTTCGCGGTATCCGTGCCTTCGCCGTCGAATCGAAAAACGGTCTTGATTCTCCGCCCCGCGGGATGATAAAACAATTTTATATTGTTTATGCGACGTATAAGAGATGCTTATGGATATGACGACCCTGAAATGCCTCGTATCGCTCGCCGACCTCGGGAGCCTCACCGCCGCGGCGGACGCGAACCACATCACCCAGCCGGCCGTGAGCATCAGGCTGCGCAAGCTCGAGGGGGAGCTCGGCGCGAAGCTCTTCTACGCGAGCGGGCGCAGGATCCGTTTCACGGCCGCGGGCGAGGCCGCGCTCGCCACCGCCCGCCGCATCCTCCGGGACGCGGGGGAGCTCGCCCGCGAGCTCTCCGACCTCGAGGGGCTCGCGAGGGGGCGCATCGCGATCGGAACGATCGACGCGGCGAGCTCGTACGTTCTGCCGCCGGTTTTTTCCCGGTTCCGCGAGCGGTATCCGGGGATCGAGATACATCTCGAGGTGACGGCCACCTCCCCTCTCGTGCGGGCGCTCCGCGCCGGATCGCTCGAGCTCGTCGTCGGGACGCTCCCCGTCGAGCGCGGCGCGGATCTAGAGGTTCATCCGGTCTACCGCGAGCGTCTCGTCCTCATCGCCCCTCCCGGGCACCGTCTCGCCCGGTCGCGGCGGCTCTCGCCGGCGGATCTCGAAGGGGAGCCGTTCATCTCGTTCCACGAGGGGGCCACGACGAGGCGTATCATCGAGGAGGGGCTCGCGCGCAGCGGCGTCTCTCCCCGCGTCACGATCACGACGGACAGCCCGGAGGCCATACGGAGCCTCGTCGCGGCGGGGCTCGGGCTCGCCATCCTGCCGGAGCGCCTCGTACGGGACGACGTCCGCAGGGGCGCCGTTCGGTCTCCGAAGATGGCGGGCCTCTCCCTGGAGCGCACGCTCGGGATCGTCGTCCCCGCTCGAGGGTACTTGAGCGCGACGGTGCGCGCGTTTCTCGCCGTGCTCTCGGCCGAGCTCGACGCGGCGCTGCCGCGGCGTCTCACGGAGGGCGTTTCGATCCGCTCCGCGGCGCCGCCGCGGCGATGAGGAAAGGAGCCACGATGCGCGATCGGAGGGATGCGGCCCGCCGCGCGGCGCTCGCCGCGGGCGCCTTTCTGCGCGAACGGTTCGAACGGGGGTTCGCGGGGGAGATCGCGGAGAAGGGGAGGAACGATTTCGTGACGGCGTACGACACGGGAAGCGAGGCGATCATCAGGGGGATCCTCACCGCGGCGTTCCCCGGCGTCGGGCTGTTCGCGGAGGAATCCGCGGCCGCCGTGGCCGGGGATCCGTTCTGGATCGTCGATCCGCTCGACGGCACGACCAATTTCATTCACGGCTACCAAGCGGTCGCCGTGAGCATCGCGCTCTGGGAGCGGGGGGACGTAGTGCTCGGGTGCGCCTATGACCCGCTCCGGAACGAGCTCTTCGAGGCCGAGCGAGGCGGCGGCGCGACGTTGAACGGCGCCCCGATCCGCGTGTCGAACGAGACGGCGATCGAGCGGTGCCTGCTCGGAACGGGGTTTCCCTTCAGCGCGCCCGCGCACATCGGCCCCTATCTCGGGACGTTCAGGGACCTTTTCGGCCTCTGCCGCGACATACGCAGGGCCGGGGCCGCCGTGCTCGATCTCTGCCACGTGGCCTGCGGCCGCCTCGACGGCTTCTGGGAGCTCTATCTCAAACCGTGGGACACGGCCGCCGGTGCTCTCATCGTCCGGGAGGCCGGCGGCGCCACGAGCGACTTCTTCGGCGACTCCGGTTTCCTCGAATCAGGGAACATCGTAGCCGGACCCGCCGCGATCCACGGACGCATCGTCGAGGTCACGAGGCGGCATTTCACGCCCGCCGGCGTCGCCGGTCTCGCCACGCATTTCATCGGGAGATAAAAATACGGGGCCGCGGTTTCCCGCGGCCCCGCTGCACAGGATGAACGCACGGCGCGGTCAGAGGTTCGGGCTGCAGTTCATGCCCCACACGCCGTGGAAGCATCCCGCGCCGTTCTCCGCGTCCATCATCCAGTGTCCCCTGAGCCTTCCGATCACGTCCGCGCGTCCGATCCACTCGCCGGCGAAGAAGCCGCGCGGGTAGCGGCAGCCTTCGATCTCTTCGGGCCGCGCGCCGTACTCGCCGCGCAGGATCCCCATGAAGCGTCCGCTCGTGTCGATGTACTTTCCGAAGAACACCCGCGCTCCGTCGCTGTTCACGCCGAAGACGCCGCGCAGATGGCCCGCGATTCGGCCGCCGGCGCCTATCCAGACGCCGCGGAAATGGCCGTACACGACGCCGTTCGAATCGGGCGGCGCGATGCTGTCCGGCGGGAGGAGCTTCCAGGCGCCCGCGAGCTGGCCGTGCGGGCACAGCGGAGGCTGAGCGACGCTCGCGATCGATATGCCGTTGCCGCAGCGGTCGACTGGCTCGATGAGACGGAGCGCCGCGAGCTCCTCGATCGCGAAGGTCCGGCTGAAGGGCCCGGTGGTCAAAACGAGGCGCGGCGCGGCCCGGTCGGCGCTCGCGCTGTCCCCGGGCGGAGGCGGCGGCACGACGAGCTTCACGTGGATGCCGTCGACGTGGGGTCCCGTGCCGGAAACCCAACCGATCGTCGACGGATCGACGCGGTAGAGGGAGTCCTCGGGCTCGAAGGCGATCGTCCGGTGGACGGCTATGACGCCCCCTTCGAGGGCGAGCGTTCCGGACCAGTCGAGCGGGCACGGATCGGTCCGGGTCGAATCGTCGAGGTTCCATAGGGCCCCCCAGACGGCGCGGAACTCGAATATCCGGGCGCCCCGGGCGCGGAACTGCGTCTGATACTCGGAGGTGTTCTCGATCGGATCGTTCACCGGCTCTTCGAGCGAGAGCGCCTCGTACTGCTCCGGCTCTCCGAAAGCGGGAGCCTCGTCCGAGGTCGTGAATCCGCCCGTCGGGGAGTCGAGATCGACGCCGCTCTCGGGCGCCTGCGGGACCGGATACGGCGACGTCGGCGAATCCTCGCTCGAGAAGCACCCCGAAACGAAGGCGACGAACGCGAGCGCGGCCGTCGCGGCAAGGATCCTTTTCGTCATATCAACCTCCATGCTTCACCGATCGGATATTTGACAGCCGGTTCGCTGATGCAACGGCCGGCTTGCTGCGGGAGTTATTTCCCCGCCCCCGATGCCGTTCCTTGCAGGCCCGATGCCCGTCCAGAAGCTCTCGGATAATAAGTCGCAAACCATTAATTTACATAACAATAGATGAATGATGCGACGTTCCGCGCGAGGCCGTCCGCCGTCATTGGTGAACGGATCCGTTCACGACGCGGAAAAGGGTGTTCCCTCCGGTGCAGAGCGGGGATGTCCCGCGCCCGGAGCAGAGGAGGAGTTCGTTCGACCGAAGCCCCCGACGGGGCGGAGATCCCGGCGGAGGACGGATCATCCGCTCCGTCCGCGGGTGAAGAGCCCCAGCGCCCTCGTCGCCCGGTCGATCTTCCTGAAGCAGGGGATGCCCGCGTCCTCGATCATGCGGACCGCCGGATCGTAGAGCGCCCCGGAGTTGAGACAGGCGACCATCGGCTTTTCGGTCGAGCGGAACACGCGGATCGTGACGTTCGGATAGGAGTTCTCGCGGCGGATGTCCTCGTCGTGCCCCTCTCCGGCCGGGAGGTTCTCCATGAAGGGCGTCGGCGCGACGTTCGCGGCCACGAGGCAGTCGACGCCCTCGTCGGAAAGGATCGCCTCGAGGCAGCGGCCGTAGTTCACGGCGTTCGTGAGCGGCGTCGCGTCGACCGGATTGTGGACGTCGATGATGCCGGGCGGGAGGGCCGCTCGAAGGCTGCGCTCCGTCGCCTCCGAGAAACGGGCGAGCGCGAGCGTATCGAGCGTGTCGGCCGCGACGGAGCATTCGAACCCGGCGTTCGAGAAGATGCCCACGCGCCGGCCCGCCGCCCGCCTTCCCTCGAGCAGCACGAAGACCTTGATCGCGTCCTCGACGTCGTCGAGGCCTTCGAGCATTATGACCCCGGCCTCCTCGAGGAGGCGTTTCAACACGGCGTAGTTCCCCGCCATCGCCGCCGTGTGGGAGGCGACCGCGGCGGCGCCCGCCTCGGTCCGTCCCGCCTTATAGAGGATGATGTTCCTGCCGCTCCCCGTGATCTCGCGCGCGGCCGCGAGGAAGCGCTCGCCGTCGTACGGCCTGAGCCCCTCGAGGTAGAGAACGAAGAGATCGATGCCGGGATCGTCCTTGAGCGCGAGGAGATAGTCCGACGCCGTCACGTCGATCTGGTTGCCGAAGGTGATCATGTACTTCGGGTTGAAAACGTGCCCGAGGTTGCTCATGAGCGTGACGAGGTACGCGCCGCTCTGGCTGATCACCGCGCACCGGTCGCCGCGGTCGCCGCGGAACGGAAGCTTGTGCTCGGGGATGAAAAAGGTGTTGTAGCCGCCCGGCTTCGAGACGATCCCCATGCAGTTCGGCCCGTTCACGGCCACCCCGCCGTCGGGCCGGGAGCGGGCTCTCGCGATCGTCTCGCCGAGACGCGCCTCGAGGGCGCGGCCTTTCTCCGTCTCGCCGAATCCGGCGGAGATGACCGTTATCGACGACGTTTTTCCCCCGTCGATGAGCTCGTCGAGAAGCCCGGCCGCCTTCTCGTCGGCCGGCACGGTGAAGACCGTCATGTCCGTCTTCTCGGGGATCGCGTCGATGCCCGGGAAGGCGCGGCATCCGTCGATCTCCGAGGCGTCGGGATGGAGACAGTAGATCCGTTCGCGCGGGACGCCTCCCCCCTTGACGAGGTTGCGCAGGATGATCCGTCCCGTATTCGCCTTCGTCGCCGAGGCGCCGACGACGAGCGCGCTCCGCGGCTCGAGGAGCCTGCGGATGAGCTCCGCGGGGGCGTTCCTCACTCCGTGTTTCGCCGTCGAGATCCGCATGAGCGCGTCGAGCGGAACGAGCTCGCCCGACGCCGTTATCTGGAGCGGATTCACCTCGAGCTCTTCTATCGTGTGCGGAGCGGCCGTCGAGCGGTGGGAATAGCGCTCGGCGATGCGGGCGAACGCCTCGAGCGCGCCGAGGATCTTTTCGCCGTCGACGAGAGCGGCGCTCCCGCGGGCGGCCCCCGTGATCATCGGGTGGAAGAGCGTCCGGGCGAGCGCCTCCTCCGTCGCGGCCCGGTCGCCCATGGACGAGGCGGCGCGCATGAAAAGCCCCTTTTCGGGGAGAAGACTCCTCTGGTAGAGCTCGGTCCCCACGCCGCCGAGGCCGCAAAAGACGACGGGGCCGAAGGCGGGATCCTGCCGCAGGGAGAGGAGAAGCTGATGGGGGATGCAGTCGCGGCCTTCTACGCGCTCGACGACGAGCATGCCCGCGAGAACGACGCCGGCTTTAGCCGCGACGCGGGCGAAATCGTCGAAGACCTTCTCGAGCGCCTCGCGCGACCGCGGAACGAAGCGTATCCCGCCGTGCTCCGTCCGGTGCGGCAGGCCGGGGCTCGAGAGCTTGCAGACGACCGTGTCGCCGGGGAGCCGGTCGAGGGGAAGGGTGTCGATCTCCCCGGGGCGGGACACGAAGAGGGCCCGGGGAACGCGGAACCCCGCCGCCTCGAGAAACGCGTACGCCTCGTGCTCTCCGAGATCCCGCCTGCCGCCGTCCGCGGCACGCGCGAGCAGATCGTCCATGGCCCGGAAGCCCTCGTCGTGAGACGCGCTCAACGCTCCTCCTTTTCCGGCGCCCGCCTTCCTCGCGCGATTCGC
>JAGUZZ010000091.1:0-12697 GCA_020060525.1 bacterium
CGCACACCGCATAAACATTTAGTCTTTGAGAACACTGATAGCTGTCCTCGTTCGGTATTTCCAAATCTTTTGGGACCGATAAGGCACATTGATAGCGGATGCGTCTATTGATCGATCGCTTGCTTGGCATCGTCTCATCTATCTGCTATTCCCCTCGGGCGGGTACCGATCTCAAAGAAAGCAACTATGAATTCCGCCGAAGCATTGACTATGCAGCCCTTGGCACCCTCTGAAATAGAATAGCCTTTTCCTTGCGCCGCCTTGATCAAATGCGGGGGCAGTGGGCTCGACATCCTGAAGAGTAATCTGGAGTATTCGTCAGGCATTTGGTTTTCAGCGGATGGAAATACAAGCTCATTGCCACTTGCCGTCGATACATGCAAGTTAAACATAAGACAAGGACCATCGTTTGTGCTGATCTGCTTGAGGCCGTTGCTGATCTCTTCGGGATTGCCATCGGTTGACTGCCCATCGGTCACGTGTAAGATCGTTGGGGGATAGCTGTTTGGATGCGAATCACACCAAGGAACAAGAACTTCCGCAGCCTTGGCCAGCGCTGCGCACATGGGAGTGCCACCATTGCTCATCGCATCGAACCAAATTGGGAATTTTGTCTTTTGCTCAACGATTCCCCCTGCGCCGTCATCAACTTTCTTTGCTCTTTCTTCGATTCTCAACGGCGAATCACTAATAGCGCTGATTGGGTGAATTATTTCCGATCCGAGTAGTCCTGCGAATCCAGTTTGGACCGTTGTTTCTCTATAGGCCAAAACACCGACCTCAAAATACTGCCTCACACCATCAGCTTTTGTGCAATTCGTTACAATTGTGTAGAGTGTTTTATTAAGTACATCGGCGACGAATTGTGCTTTGGACCTGCCGCTATCAAGTTTATCATCCATTGATCCCGATTGATCGATTAGGAAAAGAAAACAAGTAGGATTTGCTCTACTAATTTCAGCCTGGTAGGCCATAGTACTATCCTCCTTGAAAGCATTGGAAGCATTGCGATAATCGATTCCGATTCAAGCAATGAGACGCGCAAAAGCTTCTGAAGGTGAACCCCCATCACAATGTCATTGTGAAGTATGGTAAGAGGGAATGCTGGCAAAGTCAATATGGTTTTCTATGGAGTGTGACGGTCAGGACGTCGGCTTACTTTGACTCCCCGATTCTAACTTAGGTGCTGACCCCCAAAAGTTGGACATAGGGTATTTGTGGAGTTGACCTCCGGGGCTCTTGACCCCGACAGCAGATAGGCAAATGAATATTCAATGGCATGCAGCCTGAGCTCTCTATAGAATGGGATCATGCGATATCTCCTCGTCGATCTCGAAGCCACCTGCTGGGAGGAGCGCGGCTACAGCGCATCCAAGATGGAGATCATCGAAATCGGCGCCGTAATGCTCGCCACGGCTCCGGGGCCCATCGAGGCGGAGTTCGATTCGTTCGTTCGCCCCCTCGAAAACCCGATACTGAGCGAATTCTGCACTCGGCTCACCGGTATCCGGCAGGAAGATGTGGATTCCGCGGCGCCCTTTCCCGCAGCCTTTGACCGATTCATCGCATGGGCCGGGGCAGAGCCATATACGATATGCTCCTGGGGGCAATACGATCTCAAGCAGTTCGAGGTGGAATTCAAACGCCATGGGATGCAAAGGCCGCGCTCGTTCGGCGGCCATATCAACGTGAAGCGCGCCTACTGCGAATCGAAGGGTATAAAGCTCTGCGGCATGAAACGGGCGCTGGAAATAGCAGGGTTACCCCTCGAGGGCTCGCACCATCGCGGGATCGACGACGCGAGAAACATTGCGCGCCTCGCCGTTCTTATCCTACCCGAAATCGAAGCGCGTATCTCGAACACGGAGAGCTCGTGATATGGACGATCGAACCGTCATAGGTGAGATGAAGGAAAAGATTCGCTTGTTCTGTGAAGAGCGCGATTGGGATCGATATCACAACGCCAAGGATCTAGCCATCGGAGTCATCACGGAGGCCGCGGAGCTCGTTGAACATTTCAGATTCAAGTCGGAAGAAGAATCCGAGGCGCTCATGCGCGACCCCGAGAAGCGCAGCGACATTGCGGCTGAACTGGCGGATATTTTCTACTTCATTTTGCGCCTTGCGCAGCGTTACGATATCGACTTGTCGGATACGCTCCTTGCGAAGCTCCAACTGAATGCGGAGCGATACCCGATCGACAAAGCAAAGGGCTCTAACAAGAAATACTCGGAGCGGGAATAATGCCGGCAGCCAAAGCATTCGTTGGCGTCACGGACGGGGATTGGTTCCGTCTGCTCGCTTCGCAAACCCATCTCGAAGAAGTGAACTTCTGGCAGCCCGGCGGGAATCGCGTCTTTTCCGCCCTTTCACCCGGGGAGCTCTTTCTCTTCAAACTTCACTCGCGCGATGGGGGTGCAATCGTTGGCGGAGGGTTCTTTACGCATTCGACGTTACTGCCTGTTAGCCTCGCCTGGCAGGCATTCGAAAAGGGGAATGGCGCGATATCGCTCATGGAAATGAGAAATCGGATTGAAAGATATCGCCGCGAGATCTCTAAACCTCATGAAGACTATACCGTCGGATGCATTCTCCTCAGTCAGCCGTTCTTTCTGAAGCGTGAGGATTGGATTGACGAACCGCCTGACTGGCACCCGAACATCGTTCAAGGAAAAACGTACTCCAGCGATTCGGTTCACGGCCGCCAGTTGATCGAACGTATCGAACGCATCCTTCCGTTGCATGAAGCGCGCGCCAGGAGCGTCAACGGCGCCGCGGGCAGCCGAGCGAACGAAGAAAAAGAGCGTTATGGTTCCCCAATGCTAGTCAAGCCCCGCTTGGGTCAAGGATCTTTCCGGATCGTCGTCACCGATGCCTACTCGCGCCGCTGCGCGCTGAGCGGCGAACGAGTGCTGCCCGTTCTCGAGGCTGCCCACATCCGTCCCTTCGGGCAGGGCGGTGCGCATGAGGTCCGGAACGGCCTCCTGTTGCGGAGCGATCTGCACACGCTTTTCGATAGGGGCTACATCACGATAACGCCGCGACATGATGTCGAAGTCAGCAAGCGGATTCATGACGAGTACGAGAACGGCAGGGAATATTACGCCCTCCACGGCAGGAAAATTCTCCTGCCGAGGCGATCCGCCGAGATTCCCGCCGATGACAATCTGCGCTGGCATAACGAGAATATTTTTGCAGGATAATCCGACTGCCCATAGCTCTTGCCTTCGCCATCCAGCCAGCATCCTTGCAAGTCATTTTCCCGGAATCCCCCTCGCCACCCGCAGCCCCAGCGCCGCCGCGACGAGCATCGTGGGCATCCCCTGCGACTTCGGGGCGAGCGCGAGGTCTGCAACCCAGAGGCCCGGGGGCAGGATCGATGGATGCATCGTGGCGACGTCGTCTCTCGACAGGGGCACCGTTCCTCCGAAATGGCCTCCGTTCAGCATCCCGCGGACGAACGGGCCTTCGACGCCGGCCGCTTCCATGATCCGCCTCGCCTCATCGACGGCGGCGTCGAGCCGCTCGCGGTCCGCCGACGTCACGGACTTCGTCACCCTGCCGTCCGCCGATACCGCGCCGTTTGGTTCGTCCGCGAGCTTGACCATCATCCCGACCCTGTTCTCGACGGGCACGCTCCTCCACGGTCCGTGGAACCAGTGCGAGAGCACGTCGAGGTAGGGCGAGAGGATATAGCCGTCGCGCCGCGCGTACCAGACCATCGGCGGCTCCTCGAGCATGCGCGCGCCGCGGCTCAGGCCTCCAACGGTGAGAACGACGTCCGCCCAGAGCCGGTCCTCGGCCGGTAGCCCCGAGGCCTTCAGGATCCGCGCGTCGCCGATGGCGCCGGCCGCGAGAACGACGACGTCGCCGTAAATCTTTTCGGGCAACCTCTCGGGACCTGCGAGGACGCCGCGCGCGGCTCCAGTCTCCACGAGCACCTTTCGCACCGGCATTCCGGTCCGGAGCTTCGCGCCCCGGCGAAGCGCCTCCGCGAGAAATCGCCGCGAATCCCACCTTGCCCCAGTGGCGCAGCCGAGCTCGCACAGCCCGCAGGAGACGCACCGCTCGACGTCGACCGCCTTCGGCGTCGGCTGAGGCGCGAGGCCGAGCTTCGCCGCCGCGTCGAACATCCTTCCCGTGAGCGGCCTCCAGCGCTCCCTCGGAATCGCGCTCACGCCGACGAGCCTCTCGAGCTCGTCGAACTCGGGCGAGAGGTCGAGCCCGATCTCCCGAAGGCCGTTGTCGGCGCGCACGAGGTTCCCGCACGAGACCGCCGTGCAGCCCCCCGTGGCGAGCCCGCGCACGAGAACGAGGTCCTCGGAGCTCCGCCGGGCCTCCATCGCGGGGAATATTCTCGAAATCGTCCTCTCGCCGCCGAGAAGCCCCATCCCGCGGAGAGGCTTCGCCCAGCCGAGATTGCGCGTGCAGGGCCGAAACTCCCGTCCCGCCTCGAGGATCGCGACCTCGAAGCCCCTCGATGCGAGCTCGCGCGCCGCCGCGGCGCCTCCCGCCCCCGTGCCGACGACTATCGCTCTCATTCCCCCGCCTTTTCTATTCGCGCGACGCACTCGGCCGGACCGTCGGTCATCCTCTGCTCGAAACGCATCGCGAGCGTGGGATCGAGGCCGCGGACCACGCCCTCGTCGGCGGCGCTCAGCACCGCGCACGCTCCCGGCGCGTAGTGCTCCGAGAGCGCGCAGCGGTGTACGCGCATCAGCATGCCGCCGCCATCGAGCTTCGCGAGCGTGAAATCTATCCCGAGCGAGCGGTAGAGTATCCTGGCCGCCCGCTCGAAATCCCTGAAGCCCTTCCCAAGCCCGAGCCTCTCCCTCGCCTCCTTGCCGAGCGCGACGCCGGCCTTAAAAAGCGCCTCCCGACCTTCGCTCACGGCCCTCTCGCGTCCGAGGGCCTCGATCAAGGCGCTCACTCGGGCGTTGTGGGCCGCGGCCATCGCGGCCCGGCGCCCATCGAGCCCGGGGCCCGGCAAATGCTCCGCCGCGCGAATCTCGGCGAGCCTCCCCGGCGAATGCTTCGCGAGAAGCCCGTCGAGCGCCGCGACGGTCGTCTCCTCGACGCGGCCGAGCATCTCAGCGAGCGCGCGCTTCGGAGTCCAGAGCGAGAGGAGCGCCAGCCGTAGGCTCATTTTTCCCTCCCGGGGCCGCCCATGCGGAGGACTTCCCGCGGCGGCGCCCCTTCTCCGTAGAGCGCCGAGACGATGGCGCTTCGGCGCTTCTCGACCTCGCGCCTCCTGAGCTTCAGGTTCGCCGTGAGCTCTCCGCTCTCTATCGAGAGGTCGTTTGCGAGCGCCGCCCATCTTTTGATCCGTTCCGGATGGCTGAGGCCTGAGTTCACCTTTTCTATCCCGGCGTCGAGCGCCTCGAGAGGTACTCCCTCTCCCATCCAGAGAAGAGCCGCGCAGTAGGGCCGCCCCTCGGCCACGATCATGGCCTCCGCGACGCCCGCGATCGATTTCAGCATCGTCTCGATCTTCACGGGCTGGATCTTCTTTCCGTAGGAGGTCGCAAGGAGCTCCTTCTTTCTCCCCTCGATCACGAGATGCCCCGCGTCCATCCTCCCGAGGTCCCCCGTCATGAGCCAACCGTCAGAGAATGGCTGCTCGCTCTCGCCGAAATATCCTTGCGTCACCTGCGGCCCGCGAACGAGTATCTCGCCGTCCGGCGCGATCTCGATCTCCGTCTCTGGAAGCGGCTCCCCCACGGTGCCGATCCTGTTCGCGCCGGCCCGATTCATGGTGACGAGCGGCGCCTCGGTGAGACCGTAGGCCGTGTGGATCTCGACGCCGAGCTCCCGCATGTTCGAGAGAAGCTCCTCTGAGACGGGCGCCGATCCCGCGATGAGCTGGGCGCAGCGGTCGAGACCGGCGCGCCTCAGAAGCCCTCTTCGGACCGCTCCCCGGAAAATGCTCCTCGCGACGCCGCGAGAGGAGAGGTATCGCCGCCCGACAGGACTTTCCGAAAAGCCGATCCATATCCTCTCGAACACGCGCGGCACCGAGAAGAAGACGGTGGGCCTCGCGGCGGGCAGCGCCCGCGCGAGATCCCGAAAATCCTCGAGGAAATAGATGGAGACCGCGGCCGGCGCGTAGAAGGTCCCGTACATCGAGAGTATCCCCTCGACGACGTGGTTCAGCGGCAGAAAGGACAGGTAATGTATGTCGCGGAACCTCGCCTCGAAGGGAAGGAGCGAGGAGACGACCTCCCCCATCCAGCGGACGCTCCTGTGAGTGAACTCGACCCCCTTCGGAAAGCCCGTCGTCCCCGAGGTGAAACGCAGCGTCGCAAGATCCTCGGGCGCGACCGGCGCTTGGGAGACGCCCGCCCCCCGTTTCCCCTTTTCGAGAAAATCCTCCCAGCGCGTCACGCGCGCGCCGAGGCCCTCGGGCACAGCCCCCCGGCAGAAAGAAACGACCGAGACCCCGCTCGCGAGCTCCCCAAGCCTCTCGAGAATAGAGGGCGCTCCGACGAGTAGCAGCTTCGCCCCGCTCGATCTCAGTATGCCGTCTATCTCAGGCGGCGGGCTCGTGTAGTAGAGGGGAACGCTCACGGCCCCCGCAAGCCCGATCGCGACATCGAGCGCGAGGTAGCGCGTGGAGTTGTGCCCCACGATCGCGACGCGGTCGCGGGGCCCGACGCCCATCGCGCGAAGGGCGGCTGCGGCATCGAGCATTTCTCGCCTGAGCTCGGCCGCCGGGCGCTCGACGCATCTTCCCTCGATGATGTCGAAGCACCGCGCCGGGCGGCTCCTGCTCCCGAGACGGAAGAGTACCTGCTCGTGCGCCGTCCTCGCCGACCTGTGCAGGAACCCCTTGTAGAGCGCGAAGTCGAGGAGGCGCGGGACGAGCGCCCTCCAATCGTGCGGATAGGGCCCGAGGAGCTCGTCGGTCGACCCGCGCAGGAACCTCCTCTTCTCGTCGAAGTAGGGCGCGAGGATCTCGAGCGCCCCGCCCCCTAGGCGCGAGAGGCCCGGCACTGGAAGGAACGCCGGCTTGGGAAGCTGGAACCCGATCCTCTCCCGCGCCCACTCCCTGACGTGCGCCACGAGCTCTCGGGCTGTCGGGAGCGCATCGGGCGGCGCCGTGAGGTGGAACGTCCGGCCCTCGGCGCGGGGATCGAAGGCGAGCGAGGCGACGGCTCCCGCGACGTAGTCCACCGGAACGAAGTTGACGCGCATCGAGGCCCTGACGGGGAGTACCCGGAGACGCTTCGTGAGATAAAGCCTCAAGGGCACGTAGAGCGTGTTGAAGCTCCGAACGTATCCCGTCGCCGAGTCCCCGACGACCATCCCCGGCCGGAATATCGAAACGGGAACCTCCCGGCCCGCCTCGCGCACGAGCTTCTCCGCCTCGAGCTTGCTTCGCTCGTACTCGCTCGAGAAGCCGTGCTCGTCCGTGAGATCGTCCTCGGGCACGTCGCCCGTTCTCCTGCCCGCGACGTACGCCGTCGATACGTGCGAAAACCTCGAGAGGCCGTGGTCCCGGTGCGCCTCGCGCGCGAGCGCGAGGACGTTCGCCGTCCCTCGAACGTTCGCGAGGCGGAGCCTTTCAGCGGGAACGTCGAGCCGCACCTCGGCGGCTGCGTGTATGACGCTCGTCAGGGTTTTGACGAGCGCTCGGTACTCCTCGGGCGCGAGGCCGAGCCGGTCCTCGGAGACGTCCCCCGCGACGACGCGAAGCCTTCGGCCGATCTCATCGGCAAGGGCCGGATGATCCCACCACTTGCGCCGGGCCTTCCTCACCGCCTCCTCCCCGCTCCCGGCCCGGACGAGCGCGATTATCTCGACGTCGGGCCGCGCGAGGAGCTCGAGGGCGATCCGCGCGCCGATGAAGCCCGAGGCGCCGGTGAGAAGCGCGACCTCGCTCATTCCACGACCTTCCAGCCGCGCCCGCGCGCGAACTCGCGCAGAAGGCTGCGGTTGCGCCCCGCTCGCTCGACGTGCTCGGCGTTCCCCATTTTCAGGAGCTCCCGCACCGGTCGCGGGTCGGCCAGGAGACGGTCCACCCGCTCGGCCACCTTGCGGAAGGCCTCGGGATCCGGATGCCTCACGAAATATTCGTCCCGGATGCCGAGCTCCCCGTAGAAGCTCTCGAGCCTCGGGTCATGGCCGAGCGCTACCTGAGGCACCTGCGCGGCGAGCGACAGCACCCCCGCGTGGTACCGGGAGGCCACGAGGAGGTCGAGGCTTCGAAGAAGCGCCGTCATCCTCGATGCGTGGTGCTCCCTCGAAGAATATATGCGGGCCCTCTCGGGATGCCTCATCCGGGCGAACGCGGCCCTCGCGAGCGGCTCGTCGAGCTCCTCCATCGCGATGAGCGCGATCGAGAGGTCGTGCTTCTCGACGATGCGGTCGGCCTCGGCGGCCCAAGAAGCCGCGAGCTCGAGAGAGCACCGGCACCGCTCGGACGAGCGCGAGAAGAAATAGGGCCATTTGTAGCAATGTTCCTTCCGGCCGAAGGGCCGGATGACCACGGGCCAGAGGTGGAAGTCCATCACCGAGAGCCCCGCGACGCCTCTTCCTGCCCGAGGCCGCTCACGCCGCACGAGGTCCTTGTCCTCCTCGGACGGCTCGAACGTGAAAGCGGTGTCGGCCGTCACCTCGATCGGCGCGGTCACGCCGACCTCCCGAAGCCGCCGGGCCGCGGCGTGCGTCCTCGTTATGATGAGGTCCGTCTTGCTCGCCTCGCGTTTCACGAGCTTTGCGTTTGAGGGCTTGAGCCTCCCGGCATCCACGGCGTAGGCCACGGACGCCTTGCCGAAGGCCCGCGCCTGCCTCGTGCCCCAGAGGAACTCCCAGAGGAGCGCCGAGGTCCAGCTGTCCATGTAGCAGCTTCCCTCGACGAGCATTACGAGGTCGTGCTCCCGGACGAGCCTCCGAATGGCGAAGGGGAAGATGGTCGGTATGGGGGCTATGCGGAGAGCCGGCCCTTCCTCGAGGTAGCGCCGCAGGTTCTTCTCGTTCAGGGTCGGCACCGTGACGAGGGCGCCCGGGCCGAACACCGCCCTCACGTCGTCGATGATGACGAGCAGGCGCGCCTCGGCGCCCGTGTTGTTGGCGCCGTTGTATCCTATGAGCAGCACGCGCGGCGCGCCGCCCCGGCGCCCTTCAGCGCCGTTCATCGGGGGGAACTCCGGCATTACGCATCTCCATCGAGGGGCCTCGGCCCGCTTCAACCCCTCGACCTTTTCTTATGGGAAGTTCGGTTCCGTGTCAAGATGTCGCTCGGCCGGCGCCGCGGCCGGGTCGAGTCGGGCCCGAGGCGATTTCGGTCGTATGAGCGCCCGATGGAAATGCATGAATCCCCGCCCCATCCGTGCTATACTCGCCCATCGAACGCGCTTGGCGCCGGGTCGCTCGCGTCGCGCGACGATCCGGGCCGGCCGCCCCACGAGGAGGATGCATACGATGGACGCGCCGAGATACGAGAAACTGACGGTCGGGATACTCATCAAGCGCGAGGCCGGCGTCTTCGGGCCGCGGGGGATCGCCCTCTTCTACGACGCGACGCAGAAAAGCGAGCCGTTCCAGCTGCAGACCTCCTGCGAGGAGTACACCGAGGAGATGATCTACGGCAAGCTGAGCTACATCGGCGGCAAGCACAAGTATCCGAACGTCGACCCGGCGACGTGTTCGGATCTCTACTATAGAACCCTTCGAATCGCCGGCGTCGACCCCGAGAAGCCCGAGGAGATTCCGCTGAGGCTCGGGCTCGAGGGGAAACGGGGCCACGTCGTTCGCTTCCCCGTCGAGGATCTCGAGCGGGGCCGGTCGATATTCGAGTTCCTGTCGACGATATACTACGACCACCGCCACATCCTGACCTCCTTCGTGTACATCGACCGGACGAAGAACGAGCACGTCGATCAGGCCGCGATCGTGACCATCGGGCCGCCGACGAGGGTGATCCACGCCGAGCGTCTCCATCCGGTCTACACGGGCCGGACCGAGCCGGTCGACAGCGTGACGATCGACAAATCGTCGATCGCGCTCGAGTTCTACAGCGTGGGCAAGCAGCAGCTCGCGTCGTGCGCGGACCGCATCAAATCGAAGCAGGCCGTCTCGTGCGTGCCGTTCGAGGGCCTCTCGGCTCATCAGGTCGCCTACACGCATTCGGTGATGTGGGACAGCAAGGACCTGCCGCGCGGATACCGGGCGAACTTCGTCAGGCGCGGTCTCGGCGGCTTCAAGACGCAGGATCTCGGGGAGCTCGTCGCCTACAGCCTCTTTCCCGTCGAAATGGAATCGAGGCTCGTCGATTCGCTGCACCTGCTTCAGAAAATTTCCCTCGGCCCGCCCGATCTGCTGCAGGAATACGTCGGGGTGAACAAGCGCATCAGGGAAGTCGTCCCCGACGAGTTCTTCGCGGATATCTCCTACAGGGAATAACCGGCGTTCGCCGCAACAACTCACGGGAGGTTTTGCATGAGAGGTACGAATGGGTTCTCGCCGGCCGGGCGCGCGTTCAGCGCCGCGGCGGCTCTCGCGATTTCGATCGCCGCCGCCTCGGGCGTCGCCGTGGCAGCCCCCAAGCCCCCGGCCACGCGCACCGTCGACGTCGTCGACACGCTCCACGGCGTCCCGGTCCCCGACCCCTACCGCTGGCTCGAGGATCAGGAGAGCCCCGAAACGCGCGCCTGGATCGACGCGCAGAACGCGCACACCAGGTCGTTTCTCGAGCCTCTCCCCATCCGCGCGGAGCTCGGCAAGCGCCTCACGGAGCTCGTCAAGATCGACCGCATAGGCATCCCCTTCGAGCGAGGCGGCCGCTACTTCCTCAAGAAGCGCTCGGCCGATCAGGACCTCTGGGTCCTCTACCTGCGCGAGGGTCTCGGCGGCGCCGACCGAGTCCTCGTCGATCCCGACACGATGAGCGCCGACCGCATGAAGAGCGTCGACTTTCTCGACGTTTCATCGGATGGAAAGCTCCTCGCCTACGCCATCCGGGAGGGCGGAGAGGACGAGGTCGCGGTGAGGTTCCTCGACATCGACTCGGGGAAGCATCTCGACGAGAAGCTTCCGAAGATCATGCTCTTCGGCCTCTCGATCGCGCCCGACAAGAAGGGCTTCTATTACTCGAAGCACGCGCACGAGACCGGCTCCCGCGTCTACTACCACGCCATGGGGACGGATCCGGCGTCCGACACGATGATCTTCGGCGACGGGTACGGACCGGATCAGGGGATCGGCTGCGGAATCTCCGACGACGAGCGGTTTCTCGTGATCTCCGTCTTCTACGGATCGGCCGGAGAGAAGACCGAGGTCTGGTACAAGGACCTCGCCGCCGGGGGCCCGGTCGCGCCTCTCGTGAAGGACATAGACGCCCGGTTCGACGCCCAGTTCGCGGGCGGCGCCGTGTTCATGAACACCAATCTCGAGGCGCCGAACGGCCGCATCCTCGCGGTCGATCTCGCGAACCCCTCCCGCGATCGATGGAAAACGGTCGTCCCCGAGCGCGCGGACGCCGTCATCGAGGGGTTCACGATCGCGGGCGGCGAGCTCTTCGTGAATTACATGGAAAACGTCTCATCGCGAGTGCGCGTCTTCGAGCCGGACGGCGCGTATCTGCGGGAGATCTCCTTCCCGACCCTCGGCTCGGTGGGCGGCGTCTCGGGACGCTGGACGAGCGACGAGGCGTTCTTCGTCTTCACCTCCTTCCACGTGCCGACGACGATCTACCGCTACGACGCCGCGACGGGCGCTCAGGCGGTCTGGGCGCGCCTCGACGTTCCGGTCGACACCGACGCAATCGAGGTCGAGCAGGTCTGGTACGCATCCAAGGACGGCACGAAGATCCCGATGTTCCTCGTTCACCGCACGGGCCTCGAGCGAAACGGCGGGAACCCCGCGATCCTCTACGGGTACGGCGGGTTCACGGTGAGCATGACCCCCTACTTCAGCGCGTCGGTCATCGCGTGGGTCGAGCGCGGCGGCGTCTACGCGATCCCCAACATCCGCGGCGGCGGCGAGTTCGGCGAGGAATGGCATCGCGCCGGCATGCTCGAACGCAAGCAGAATACCTACGACGACTTCATCGCGGCGGCCGAGTGGCTCGTCGCCGAGAAATACACGAGCCGGGACAAGCTCGCCATCTCGGGCGGCAGCAACGGCGGCCTCCTCGTCGGCGCGGTCATGGTGCAGCGCCCCGACCTCTGCAAGGCGGTCGTCTGCTCCTATCCGCTCCTCGACATGATCCGGTACCACATGTTCCTGCTCGCGAGGTTCTGGGTGCCCGAGTACGGCTCGGCGGAGGATCCGGAGCACTTCAAGTTCATCCTCGAATACTCCCCGTACCACAACGTGAAGAAGGGCGTGAAATATCCGGCGACACTTTTCATAACGGGGGACGCCGACACGCGCGTCGCGCCGCTCCACGCCCGCAAGATGGCGGCGCTCCTGCAGGCGAAAACGGGAGGGGACGCGCCGATCCTTCTCCTCTACGACACCAAGGCGGGGCACTCGGGAGGAATGCCGGCGAGCAAGGTCATCGAGGACGAAACCGACGAGCTCGGCTTCCTCTTCTGGCAGCTGGGCGTGAAATGACCGCCCCGCGCGAGTACGGGAGCGACGCATGACTTCCGCAACGAGACGCAGCGATCCCGCCCGGCGCGAGCGTCATCCGGCCGGCGCCGCCGTCCGCATCGCCGCCGTGCTCCTTGTCGCGGCCTTGCTCCGCTCCGCG
>JAGUZZ010000210.1:0-8808 GCA_020060525.1 bacterium
AATGGAGACGTACGGCGGCGGCAGGATTCTTCACAAGGTTTTCTTCTCGGCTGGAAACGACAAGGGGAGCATCAGGGTTCTCAATCATCCGTGCGTGACCGAGATGAACGCCGCGCTGGGAATAACGAGAGTGACGATACGCGGCTTGGCGGATCAGCCGGTGCTCGACGAGAAGGAAAAGACCTTTCGGTCGAATTCCGGCGGGATATCCGTCGATCTGAAATACTCCGGCGTCGAACGCGGCGAAAAGAGGTTCGTCGTCCGATTATGAATCGTACGCCCGTGCGCCGGGAGTCTCCGTGGCGGACACGGAGCATCCCGCTCTTACGCGCCGTCGCCGGCTTCCGCGCATCGGGACGTCTTGCCGAAACGACGAGCGCTCCTGTACAATGTCTCCGATGAGACCGGCAATCGCATTCTGCATCGCCGCCGCCTGGCTCGCGCTCGGATCCGCCGCGGCGCACCCCCCGGCCGTCGACGCCGATCCGCGGGAAATCGAGGCGTCCGCCTCGCGTGCCGATTCCGCCGCGATCGGGATCCCCTCCCCAGCGCCGGACTCCGCGGCGGCGTTCGTCGCACCGCCGGCTCCCGATCCGCGCTCGCCCGACGTTCGGGCGTTTCGATTTCTCAACGGCCGCCTCGCGAACCCCGTCTTCGACGCCGTGATGCCGTTCGCCACGGATCTCGATCGCTGGCGCGTGGCGATCCTCGTCGTCTGGGCGGGGCTCGTGCTCTTCGGCAAAGCGAAAGGCCGCTGGGCGGCGCTCATGCTCATCCCGATCATCGCCGCGTCGGACCAGCTCGCGAGCAGCGTCGTGAAACCGCTCGTCGAGCGTATGCGCCCGTGCGAGGTGCTCGGCGGCGTCCGGCTCTGGTACGGACCGGAGGGATGGATCACGACGCCGGCGGAGGTCGTGCGGAGCTATAAATCGAGCTTCGCCTTCCCCTCGAGCCACGCGGCGAACATCACGGCCTCGATGCTCTTTCTCGGTTTCGCCTACCGGCGGCTTCTCGCGGCGCTCGCCGCGATCGCCGTGACCGTCGGATTCTCGAGGATCTACATCGGCGTGCATTGGCCCTCGGACGTGCTCGCGGGCACGGCGATCGGCGCGGCGATCGCCTGCGCCGCGTACGTCGTGTTCAGGAGAATCTACCCGCGGGAACGCGAAGGGGCGGCGGCTACACCACGAGCACCGGACACACCGCCTTCTGAATGACGCGCGCGGCGGTGCTCCCGAAGAGGAAATCCCCGATCCCGTGCGAGCCCGACGAGGCCATGACGATGAGATCGACCTTCTCCCGCACCGCGAGATCCCTGATGAGCGTCACGGCGCGCCCGTCGGCGACGACGTAACGGGCGTCGATCCCGGCGAGACCGCCCCCGACGAGATCGCGCATCTTCTTCTCCATCCGGTCGTGGAGCCCGGGGTCGAGCTGGAGCACCGACTCGATCCCCGCCGTGTAGTAGATCGGCGGGATATCGACGTCGATCGCGTGGAAGAGGACGACCTCCGCCGCGTGCCGCGCGGCGATGAAACGCACGAGATCGAGCGGTTTCAGCGAATCCTTCGAGAAATCGAGCGGGAAAAGGATCTTCCGGACGACGACCTCGCCCGTTTTCGGATCGATGAACTCGTGCTCGGGATGCTTGACGGCGAGAACCGGGCACGGCGCGTAACGGATGACGTTCTCCGTGACGCTCCCGAGAAGCACGTGGGAGAGCCCGCTTCGGCCGTGGGTCGACATGACGATCATGACGCCCTCTCCCTGCTCCTTCGCGAAGTCGATGATCCCGGCGTGGGGCGTCACGCTCTGGACGACCGTTTTGCGGACGGGCACGCCGGCCTCGCCCGCCCGCTCCATGCAGAACTGCAGATTCAAGTCGGCCGATTTCCGAAGCTCCGCGCAGTAATCGTCGAGCGAGGGGAAACGGTGGCCGGGGTCGTTCGGATCGTGCTCGTAGAGCGTCACCGCGTGCAGCATGACGAGCTCGGTCTCGAATATCTTCGCCATCTTGATCGCGTAGGGAAGGGCATGGTTGGCGGTCTCCGAGAAATCCGTCGTGAAGATCACTGTTCGTATCGCGGGCATCGCGGCACCCCCGTGGCGATGAGGCACGCCTCCCGGAACGGCCGTTCGGCCGCTCGCCGAACGCGCGCCGCCCGGATATCGCAGAGAGTAGAGGCGCTTCGAGCGGATGTCAAGCGGCGCGCCGCGTTCGATCCTCGTTGCGGGAAAAAGAGGTCCGGTCGGCTCGAGGCGGCGTCAACGAACCCCGCCGGCGAATCCCGAACGCCGGTGCCTGAAGGATTGGCCGAGGATGAGGTAGAAGTTCCTTCGCCCCCCCTCCGAGATGCCGTAAGCGAGATAGGCCGGACCCAGCATCGTGTCGAGACCGAGAAACGCGCTGCCGCCCGAGACGCCGCCGTCGAATCGGATGTCGCTCCTGCGCTGAAACACGTTGCCGTACTCGAAGGACAGCCCTCCATAGAGGGAGAACAGGCTGAAATCCCCTATGCTCCGAAAAAAGACGCCCGAGATCAGCGCCGCATGCTGGCCCGCGAGCTCGTTCTGCTGCAGACCCGACAGTCGTCCGAAACCGCCCAGCCTGAACCGGCTTTGATACGGGGCGTCGCTTTCCCGTGTCGAGGCGATGAGTCCGCCGAAGAGCCCCGTGTAGCGTCCCAGCGTCAACGCGAGCGAGCCTTCCGCGATCCCCTGCTCATAGCTCCGGTCCGATCCCAGTTCCTCGAGGCCGGAGACGGCCCGTATACGAAGGTCGCCGCCGAAGCGAGGGAAATTGACGTTGTCGAGCTCGTCGACGAACAGCTGCGCGAACGCCTCCCCCGTGTTGAAATCGGCGTCGGGCGCCCCCGGATCGCCCACTTGAACGCTCATCTCGCCGGTTTCCCGCAGAACGCCGGCGCGAATCTCTCCCCATGTTCCGAGCTCGCGCCCCGCCGCGGCCGCGATTCCGAAGCGCCGGATGCCGAATTCCGAGAGCTTGTTGCCGTCCGAGTCGAACAGATTGTCCGACAGCTCGACGAATGAGGTCTGCACGTGGACGAACGCGTGGAGACTGCGCTCGAGGGGCTGGTAGAACTCGGTCATCGCGCCCGGCTCCTGGCCGATCTGGAAATGCGTGCGCCACTCGCCGCCGAGGCGGTTGACGGCCGTTCGCGTGTACGCCGCGGCGAGATTGAAGTTGGGACCCTCGAAATCCTCGAATATCGCCATGCCGAATTGCAGGTAATTCGGCCCCCACGACGCCTCGCGCACCGTGATCGTCAGCACGGCGCCCTCCGCCTCGGAGGTGACGTCGTAGTAGACCGACTCGAAGAGCTCGAGCCCGTAGAGCTGTTCGAGATCCTTTTCCAGCCGCCCGACGTCGAGCGGCTTGCCCGACTCCGCGCGAAGCTTCGCGGCGATCACGCCGTCGGCCAGACGCGAGCGATTGACGATCCGCACCTCGTCTATGACGGGCGGCTCGAAGCGTCGAGAGCGGGCGGTCGCGCGCACACGGTACTCTTCCGGCGTCACCGATAGACGGGAAAGCTCCTCCCGCCTGGCCTTCGCGGCGCGCTCGCCGATGGGAATCGCTTCGGCGGCGCGATCGAAGGAGGCCGTCGCGATGTCGCCAAGATCAGGCGCTATCAGGATATCCTCGCCGGTCATCGCCCCTATCTGCCGATCGGCGTCGCGCCGCGTCAAAATAGTGGTGATCTGATCGGTGACCGCCAGCACCGACTGCAACTCCTCGCGCTTCTGCAGCGGCGTGCCGATGTCGACCGCGATGACGATATCGGCGCCCATGCGGCGCACCACGTCGATCGGCAAGTTGCAGCTGACGCCGCCGTCGACGAGCAGCGCGCCGTCGATCTCCCGCGGCGCGAACACCGCCGGTATCGACATGCTGGCTCGCATCGCGAGCGCCAGATCGCCCCGTTCGAGCACGACGGTTTCGCCGGTCGCGAGATCGGTCGCGACGGCGCGAAACGGAATGGCGAGGTCGTCGAAATCTCGAACGCCGACGACCGGCAGCGCGAACTTCTTGAGCAGCAGGTCGATCTTCTGGCCGTCGAGCAGGCCCGTCGGAAATCTGAATCCATCCATGGACAGCCCCGGCCTGTGCCGGACGAGGTAATAATCGTCGTCGCGCTTGCGCCTGAACGAGCGATCCTTGCGCGGTATCCTCTCGACGAACGCATCCATCCAGTCGATCCGCGAGATCAGCGTTTCGAGCTCGTCCGGCGACATGCCGGATGCGTAGAGTCCGCCGACGATGGCTCCCATGCTCGTGCCGGCGATGTAATCGATCGGGATGCGGTTCTCCTCGAGGACTCTGAGTACGCCGATGTGCGCCGCGCCTCGCGCGCCGCCGCCGCTCAGCGCGAGCCCTATCCTCGGCCGCTCCGCGGCGGCCGCCGGATCCTCCGCGGCCCGGCCCCGCGACGGCGATGAGGCGCCGAGCACGGCGAGAATCACTACGGGGAGCGCTCGTCGGACCACGGGATGCGTCATGCTCGATTTTTCCTCTCCGTGACGGCGTGCGACGGTCGCCGGCCGGTCACTTCATCGCGCGGAAAATCGCGCTGAAAATGCTATGGCTTTATCAGATGCCGCCATTATACAATATCGCCGGTATCCGCATCAATCGCGTACGGCCGCCGTCAAGGAGCGATACGTTGAAAGCCTCGCTGCCCGCGCGCATAGCCTCCCTCCCGCTCGTCGCCGCGCTCGCGTTCGCGCTCTGCTCGACCGCCCGGGCCGGCGGCCAAGATGAGGCCCGGACCGGCTGGGGAACGGCGAGACTGCACGGCGTGTATATCGCGCCGCTGGGAGACGACCATGTGGAAGGATGGAACGAGTGCGGCTCCGGCTGGTTCGACTTTCTGGATTTCTACAGCTCGATCGACGCCAACGGGGCCGGCGGCGTCGTTGGGAGCTTCGAATACGTCGTGAAGCGGCGCTACGGGATCGAAGCCGGATTGGCCTACTGGAACGACATCGTGAGTATCTACTTCACAACGGACGGCACGACCGTTGAGGGGAGCCCCAACTTCATCATGCCCACTATAGGGTTCAACTACCATTTCCTGACCGACGCGCGCGCGGACGTCTATGCGGGAGCGCTCTCCTGCTTGGGGGTCATCGCGACGGGGCTCGGCGCCGATATCGAGGTCAGCAAGGATTTCGCGCTCGGACTGAAGGTCGGCGCGGATTACTACGTCAAGACGTCGTGGAGCATAGGCGCCGTTCTCCAGTACATCGACTTCGGCGAGATGGATTTCTCGCTGTTGCCTCCGGGGCTCGAAGGTATCGTATGCGACAACGGGCTGTTCGGCGCCGGCAGCATGAACTTCGTTTCGCTCACCTGCGGCGTGGGATTCAGGTTCTAGCGGGATAGCGCCGCGGCGGTACGGCGACGTCTCCCGAACGGCGGCGCATCCGGAAAAAGGGGCTCTTATGAAACACCGGTTCCTTGTCGCCGCGATCGCGGCGCTGATCGTTCTGGGCGGCGGCGCCGCCGCCGGGGAGTTGTCCTTCGGCGCGAAGGCCGGCTTGATGGTCGCCGACATCACCGAGACCCCAAGCGACTGGGCGCAGGAAAAATCGTCGAAGATTGGATTCACGGGCGGCGTGTTCGCGAACTACGCCTTCGACGAGCGTTTCAGCGTCCAGCCCGAGCTTCTGTACACGCAGCGCGGCGTGACGGACAATCTGTACGAAGGATTCGTCGCCGTCGATCTCACCGCGAGCTTCGATTATGTCGAGCTGCCGGTGCTGCTGAAGTACGCCTTTCCCCTCGGCGGCTCGTTCAAGCCCTTCATCTGCGCGGGACCGTGCGTCGCGTTCACGCTGAGCTCCGAGCTGGAGCTGTCGGCGTCGGTGCTGTCGGCGACGGTGGATTTCTCGAGTCTGACCCACGTGACCGACTTCCTGCTCGTCGCGGGCGCGGGGTTCGAGGTTCCGGTCGGGAAGGCGTCGCTGGTGTTCGACGCGCGGTTTACGAGAGGGTTCACGAACGTCATTCTGAGCGGCGATTTCGAGGTGAACGGCTCCACGCGCACGATCGAGGAGGACGATTTCAAGAACTACGGATTCTCGTTCACGCTGGGGTACCGGTTCCCGACGTGACGCGGATATCCGCGGAGCGCCTTTTCCCTAGAACGCTTCCGCGACCAGCGCGTAGACCCCCGGATTCCCATCCTCGTCGAACCCGAGGTCCAGCCTCGCGTTGATCCTCTCCTGGCGGTCGAACATGAACCGCAGCCCCGCGCCGAAGCTGAACTTGAAGCGGTCCGCGCTGAACGCCGCCGCCTCGTCGCTCACGGCGCCGAGTCCGGCGAACGCCGCGGCGCCGAGGCGCCAGTAGAGCGGCGCCCGGTACTCGGCCTGAAACGTGATCAGGTGCTTGTCCCGGTACCGGCCGAAATAATATCCGCGCATCCAGTAGGAGCTGCCGTACATGCCGAGCATCTGGAACGGGGCCTCCCCGGAGATGAAGCTGTCGTACGTCTGGACGGCGAGCACGTGCGAGCCGAAGAGCGGGAAATACCTGCGCAGATCGACGCTCAGCAGCTTGAAGTCGAAATCGCTTCCCGTCCGCCGCGCGAAGACGACGGCGTACACCTGATTGTAGAATCCCGCCGACGGCTGGTAGATGTTGTCCCGCGTGTCGTGACTGAGGATGACGCCGATCCCCGACGAGACGCCGCCCGAGCTTCCCGGGACGGCGCCGAGGCGAAGCTCGCCGTCCGGATCGGTTTTCCGGAGGCTCATGTACTCGTATTGGTATCGAAGCCCGATATACAAGCCGGGCGCGACGAGCCGTTGAAAATTGACATTGAACTTCAGCCAGTCCGGCTCGTACCCCTCTTCGGCGCCGTCGGGGGTGCCGTCGCCGACGCCCCAGAACTTGTCGGGATACCGGTAGCACCCGATATATCCGTTCAGGAAATACCCTTCGTTCTCGAAATAGAGCTCGGGCAAAAACGCGACGATGAACTGTTTGAGCTGAGTGCCGGTCACCGCCAGTCTCACGTTGGAAGGCCGGGCCTCTGGCGCTCCGCCGCGCGGGCGAAACGAGTAGATGCTTCCCGCGCCGAAGGCGAACTTCGTCTCTGGCGTATAATACGCGTAGGGCAGCGCGACGAAGCTGTCGCGATTCCGGCTCAGAGAATCGGGCGCGGGGTTCTCCCCCGCAAGCGACGCGCCCGCGAACGCGAGGAACGCGAGCGGCGCGGCGAGTATCGTTTTGCGTCTCGACATCTTCATGGCGTCTCATCGGGCGCCGTCATCGTAATTCACGGGCGACCGCGGGTCAAGGCGGACCGGGGAGATCGCGCTCCCGGCGAACTCCCGACGGCGGCCGCCGCGGCGCAGAGCCGCCGCCCCGCCGCCGCGAGCCTTCGGATTGACTTGCCGACCCGCCCGCACTAGACTCGGCGCCGGATGAACGAACGCGCGCGCATCGAACGCGGATCCCGGTGGCCCGTCGCGGCGGCCGTCCTCGTCGCGGCGGCCCTCGCGATCCGGCTCCTGCACGTGTACTTCACGGAACGTTACAACCCTCTCGCCCCGTTCCTTCAGCTCGACGCGGCGACCTACGATCGCTGGGCGAGGGCCCTCGCGTTCGGAGGCGATCCCGGCCCCACGACGCTCATGCAGGCGCCCGCGTATCCGTGGTTTTTGTCGGCGATCTACCGGATATTCGGCGCCGTTCCGTCGGCGGCGAGGTCGATTCAAGCGATTCTCGGCGCGGTCTCCGTCGCGCTCGTCATGTTCTCGACGCGCCGTCTGTTCTCGTCGCGCGCCGCGGCCGTCGCCGCGGGCGTCCTCGCCGCGCTCTACGCGCCGCTCATCTTCTTCGAAGGGCTCCTGCTGCCCGCGACCCTCGTCGTCTTTCTGAACGCGCTCACGGTCGCGATATTCGCCGCCGGACCCCGCCCGGGGGCCGCGAGGGCGCTCGCCGGCGGAATCGTCCTCGGCCTCGCGATCGCGGCGAACCCCCCGAACGCCCTCCTCCTTCCGTTCGTCCTGCTCCATCTCGCCCTCGACCCCCGCGGCGGGACAAAGAACGGCGGGGGCGGCGGTCCGGATCCGGGCGCGCCGCGGCAGGGGAGACCTTTCGTCCGCGCCGCGCTCGTCGCCGTCTCGGGGGCCGCCATCGCGCTGGCCCCCGTCACGATCCGCAACTGCGTCCGCACGGGACAGTTCATCCCTCTCACGACGGGAGGCGGCGTCAACTTCTACATCGGCAACAACCCCGGCGCGAACGGCTACTACGCCGCGCCGTCGTACAAAGGCCGATCGCTCGGCTACGCGCCGGAGGAGCAGTGGAAGCGCATGACGGAGATCGCCTCCGGGGAATCCGGGCGGCCGCTCGGGGAGTGGGAAGTGTCGCGGTTCTGGTTTCGGGCGGGCCTTCGCTGGGCGCGCGAACACCCGCTCGAGTGGACGGCGCTCGCGTGGCAGAAGTGCCTCTTCTTCTGGAATCGCTACGAGCGCGCGAACGTCGAGAACTTCTACTTCCACCGGCGGTTCCCGGGAGTTCTGACGCTCCCGCTTCTCGGCTTCGGGATCGTCGCCCCGCTCGGGCTGCTCGGCGTATTCCTCACGCGCGGCCGCTCCCGCCGGCTGTGGCTCCTCTACGGCGGCATGCTCGCGTATCTCGCGACGGCCGTCATGTTCTACGTGACGGCGCGGTACCGCCTGCCGGCGCTTCCTTTCCTCCTCCCTTTCGCGGCCGCCGCGATCGTCGAGCTCGGCGACGTCGCGCGGCGCCGCCGTTTCGCGGAGCTCGCG
>JAGUZZ010000140.1:0-3744 GCA_020060525.1 bacterium
CGTCATCATGACGGAGTGGAACGAGCTGCGCGTCCTCGATCTCGACAGGATCAAGAGCGCGCTCAAGGCGCCGGTGTTCTTCGACTGCCGCAACATCTACAAGAGCGGCGAGATGGCCGAGCGGGGATTCCGGTACCATTCCTTCGGGCGGCCGGCCGCGTGAGGCCGGCGGCGCCGAAACGGTGGAGGATCCGTCCATGAAACACGTACTCGTCACGGGCGGCGCGGGGTTCATCGGCTCCAACTTCGTGCGCTACCTCTTCCGCGCGCGCCGCGGGCTGCGCGTCACCGTGCTCGACAAGCTCACCTACGCGGGAAACCTCGAGAACCTCGCCGATCTTCGGAGCGCGCGGGGTTTCCGGTTCGTGCGCGGGGACATCTGCGACGCGCGGCTTCTCGACGAGCTGCTCCCCGGGGTCGACGTCGTCTACAACTTCGCCGCCGAGACGCACGTCGACCGTTCGATACTCGAGGGGGGGAGCTTCGTCCGCACCGACGTTCTCGGCACCTACGCGATCCTCCAGCGCTCCCTCAAGCACCGCGTCGGGCGCTTCGTGCAGATCTCGACGGACGAGGTCTACGGGAGCATCGCGCGGGGGAAGTTCCGCGAAGGGGATCCGATGAGGCCGAACAGCCCCTATTCGGCGAGCAAATCGGGGGGCGACCTCCTCGTGCGCTCGTTCTTCAAGACGCACGGGCTTCCCGCCGTCGTCACGCGGAGCTCGAACAACTACGGCCCGTACCAGCATCCCGAGAAGTTCATCCCGCTCTTCGTCACGAACGCGATCGAGGGGAAGCCGCTTCCTCTCTACGGGCACGGCCGGAACGTGCGCGACTGGATCTACGTCGAGGACAACTGCCGCGCGATCGAGCTCGTCGCCCGCGCCGGCGAACCGGGCGAGGTCTACAACATCGGCGGGGGGGAGGAGCGCTCGAACATCGAGATCGCGCGGCGCATCGTCGAGCTCGTCGGGGCGGCGCCGGAGCTCCTCGTCCACGTCGCCGACCGTCCGGGGCACGACCGCCGCTACGCGCTCGATTGCCGGAAGATCCGCGCGCTCGGATTCCGGCCGCGCGTCGGATTCGAGGAGGGGCTCGAGCGGACGGTGCGCTGGTACCGGCGCAACGAGTCGTGGTGGCGCCCGGTCAAGGAGGGGCGGTTCAAACGGTACTACGCGAGGCTCTACCGCGAGCGGCTTCGCGGGGGGGGCGAACGGAAGGAGCGCCGATGAAAGCCGCCGTCATCGTCGGGGCGAGGCCGAACTTCATGAAGGCCGCGCCGCTCATCCGGGAGTTCAAGGCGCGGGGGCGCGTCGAGACGCTCCTCGTCCACACGGGACAGCACTACGACGAGAACATGTCGCGCGTCTTCTTCGAGGATCTCGAGCTCCCGGAGCCCGACATATATCTCGGCGTCGGCTCGGGATCGCACGCCGCGCAGACGGCGAAGATCATGACCGCTTTCGAGGGAGTCGTGGAGAGCGAGCGCCCCGATCTCGTCGTCGTCGTCGGGGACGTGAACTCGACGCTCGCGTGCTCGCTCGTCGCGGCGAAGCTGCTCGTGCCCGTCGCGCACGTCGAGGCGGGTCTCAGAAGCTTCGACCGGACGATGCCCGAGGAGACGAACCGCATGGTCACGGACGTCCTCTCCCGCTACTGCTTCACGACCTCCCCCGAGGCGGAGACGAACCTGCTGCGCGAGGGCGTGTCGGCGGACCGGATCTTCTTCGTGGGGAACATCATGATCGATTCCCTGCTCTTCTACCTCGAGAAGGCCGAGTCGTCGCGCGTCCTCGAGGACCTCGGCGTCGAGCCCGGCGGATACGTGCTCGTCACGCTCCACCGGCCGTCGAACGTCGACGCCCCGGAGAAGCTCGGCGGCATCATGGACGCGCTCGGCGGGATCTCCCGGTCGGCGCCGGTCGTCTTTCCCGTGCATCCCCGCACGCGCAAGATGATCGAGGCGGCGGGCGGCGGGATCGCCGCGGCGCCGGGCATGCGCCTCGTCGAGCCGCTCGGCTACCTCGATTTCGTGAAGGCCGAGAGGCACGCGCGCATCGTCATCACGGACTCCGGGGGCATTCAGGAGGAGACGACCGTTCTCGGCATCCCCTGTCTCACCGTCCGGGAGAACACGGAGCGTCCGATTACGATCGAGATCGGCACGAACGTTCTCGTCGGAACCGACCCCGGCCGCATCAGCGAGGAGGCCGCGCGCATCCTCGGCGGCGCCGCGCGCGCACACCGCGTTCCGCCCCTCTGGGACGGGAAGACCGCGGGCCGGATCGCCGACGTCCTCGAGCGCCATTTCGCGTGACGGCGGTCCGGAGCGCCCCCCGCGCACGCGGCGAGGCGGCGCGCGAAACCTTTCCTTGACACGGCTTCGCCGATTGCCGATGCTTTTACCGGGCAGGGGGCAAGGAGCCGATCACGTGACGAACGTCGGATTCGTTCTCGCATTCGCGCTGTCGGCCGGTTTCGCCTTGGCGTTCACGCCGCTCGTGCGAGCCGTGGCGGCGCGTCTCAACATCCTCGAAAAACCGAACGGCCGGACGAGCCGGGACATCGCGCACATCGGCGGGGCGGGGATCATCGGCGCGATCCTTTTCGCGCTCATTCCGGTGTTCCTTTTCGCCGTCGACGGCGGCGCGCTCGAACGCTCGCTCATCCCCGTTCTCATCGCGAGCGGATTCCTCGTGTTTCTCCTCGGCATCATCGACGATCTGCGGAGCCTTCACTACTTCTACAAGCTCGTTCTCCAGATTTCGGTCTCCGTGTTCGTCGCCTCCGTCGGACTCGCGCTCCTCGATCACTTCGAGGTTCTCCGCGTGCCGCTGTACGTGCTCGTGCCGCTCTTCGGCGGGGCGGCGGTATGGATGCTCGTCGTGACGACCTCGTTCAACCTCATCGACGGCCTCGACGGCCTCGCGGCGGGGCTCGCCTGCATCGCGGGCGCCTCCTTCGCCGCGGCGGGCATCGCGCTTCACCAGCCGCTCGCCGTCGTGCTCGCGCTCGTCGCGTGCGGCGCGTCCCTCGGATTTCTCCGGTACAACTACCCGCCGGCCTCGATATTCATGGGGGATTCGGGAAGCCTTTTTCTGGGGCTGATCTTCGGCCTCGTCTCGCTTCTCCTGCTCATCCCCGGCACGAACCTCTTCTTCCGCATCGCCGGGAACGTCGTCGTCCTCGGCGTGCCGATACTCGATACGGCGCTCGCGTTCTCGCGGCGCCTCGCGACCCGGCGGCCCGTCTTCGAAGCCGACCATCGCCACCTCCACCACATGCTGCTCTACCGCCTCCGCTCGGTGCGGAAGGTCGACGCGGTTCTCTGGTCGCTCGCGGCCGTCTTCGGGGCGCTCGGCGTGCTCACGATGCGGGGGAGCGTGCCGGCGCTGTGCGCGGCCTCCGCGCTGATCGCCGGCGTGTACGTCTTCGCGCTGCGCCGCATGGTCCGTTTCTCGATCGGCGACGCCGCGGAGGAAAAGATCCTCGGCGCGTGCGGCATCGTCGCCCCGACGATCGCGCCGCGCGAACGCTGACCGTCCGCACTCCGATTCCCGATTGCCTTTTTCATTCCCCTATGCTAGCGTTTTCCGCGAACGACGCACCGAACGCGACCGCCGAGGAGAGACGATGCCCCGCGCGAAACAGTATATCGTCGGATGCACGGGCGACGCGCTCGCCGCGCTCCACTGCGGGCGCGCCTGCGCGGCGCTGCGCGAGGCTCATCCGCACGCCGCGTTC
>JAGUZZ010000115.1:0-3242 GCA_020060525.1 bacterium
ATCTTCTCGACCTCGCGCCGCGCCGCCTCCCGGAACCCCTCCACTCGCCGCAGCCGGTCGGCCCTCTCCTCCTCACGCGCCGCGGGCCCCGTCTCGACGGTGAGAACGAGCCCGCCCGCGACGTGGAGACGCCCGTCCGACGCCTCCCAGCGCACCGGATAGAGCGCGAACGACGCGATCGAATAGCCGCGGTACCGGCTCGTGCCGAGATAGACGCCCCGATCGCCCGGAAAAACCGCGCCTTCCTCGCCGGACGCGAGCACGGCCACGGCCGTCGCGCCGTCCTCCCGCAGAAGCCCTCCGAACGGCTCGAGCGGCGCGCCCGCGAGCGCCGAGGTTTCGTCCCGTCCGTCGACGCGGAACGAGACGACCTCTTCCCCCTGAGGAAGAAGGACGCTCACGACGCGGTACGGAAGGGCAGGCCGGCCGGCGAACGAGAGCTTCGGCCATCCGCCGACCGACGCCTCGAGATCTCCGGAGCCGCCCTCCGCGAGGCGGACGGCGGATGGATCGAGCCTCAGGGTCCAGACGACGGTCGAGGAGCCGGCTTCGGAGGAACCGAGCGCGGCGGCAACGCACAACGCGGCGACGGCGAGGATCGAGCGTTTCATACTACCTTCCTTTTTCTTCTGCCGCTTCGGACCGGAAAGCGCCTGATCGCAGGCTCAACGTAGAACGCGCCGCAACGGCCTTGCGGCCGATCGGCGGATAAGCCGCAGAAACCGATTGTGGCTTTTGTTATGTAGCGATTCTACAATATTTTAAGGGATTTGTCAAGAATGGCTTGAAGACTTCGCGGGGGTCCCGCTACACTGGCCCAGCTTTTTCTGAAACGGAGGATCGATGGCCGCACGCGGGAAGAGCGCGGGCCTCCGGGCCCGCTCCGAAAAAACGGTCCGGCGGACGGTGGACGGCTCCCCGGCCTGCTCGAAATGCATTCCGGCGAAGTGCTGCATGTACTTCTCGACGGAGATCGACGAGCCCGAGAGCCTCTCCGACTACGACGACATACTCTGGATGATCGCGCACCGCGACGTCGAGATCTACGCGAAGGACCGCAGATGGCACGTTCTCGTGAAGACGCCGTGCCGGTTCTACGATCCGCGGCGCGGGTGCCTCATCTACCCCTCCCGTCCCCGCATATGCCGCGAGCACGACGCGGGCGACTGCGAGTTCGACGACGAATACGACTTCGATCTGCATTTCCGCTCGTACGAGGAGCTCGAACGGTACGTCAGGAAATCCGCGCCGAAAAAACGCGCCGCGCGCCCGAAAGGCGCGCGGCGCGCACGCTAGGTTTCGTCTCCGGGAACCGGCCGGACGGTCCGGGAGCGGCATCGGACCGCGGAGGCCGCTCCTACCGCAGCAGGATGAGCTTGCGCGCGTCCTGCGTCCCTCCCGCCTGCAGCCGGGCGAAATAGATGCCGCTCGCGACCGCGCCGCCCCTCTCGTTGCGTCCGTCCCAGCGCGCCTCGTGCCGGCCCGCGGGGAGAACGCCGCTCACGAGGGTTTTCACGAGCGCCCCGTTCACGTCGTACACGGCCAGATGCACGGCGCTCCGCGCGGCAACCGTGCCGGGCACGGTGAACGGGATCGACGTCGAGGGGTTGAACGGGTTCGGATGGTTCTGATAGAGGCGCACGTGCTCGACCGGGATCATGATATCGCCGGTCGTTTCGGAAAGGGCGGGGTTGTCCTCCGCCTCGAGCCGGTAGCGGTAGACGACGCCCGCCTCGGCCGTGCGGTCGACGAAGGCTATCGTGTTCGTCTCCGAGCGGAGCCGCTCGGCGATGAGCTCGAACGCGCCATCCCCCCGGGCGCGGAAGAGGTTCCACGCGGAGGCCTCGGGCGGCACCGACCAGTTGAGCTCGATCGATTCCTCGTCGAACCGGTACGCGCACGCGATCTGCCCGGCCGCGGTCACCGGGATGAAGTCCTTCAAGCCGTTGTTGTAGACGTTCGACCGGAAGCCGTTCCAGGCGAGCGCGCCGCGGTACCACGCGCCGGGGATGTCCCAGATGTAAACGTTCTGATCCCAGCACGAAGCGGCGAGATCGAGATCACCGTCGAAATCGAGATCGGCCGCGACGGGCGTTCCCCGGATGAAGCTTCCGACGAGGATCGGGAAGCCCGCGATGTACTGGCCCGCCTGATTCCACGCGTTGAGGCGCCCTTCCTCGCAGCCGAGAACGATGTCGAGGCTCCCGTCGCCGTTCACGTCGATGACGACCGGCGACGACTCGGCGGTGCTCGAGGAGGCGTAGACCTGCGGCCAGTTGGGGTAATCGGTCCCGTTGTGCCGGAAGATGTAGCACTTGCGGTCGAGCCCCGCTATCACGACCTCGAGCTTGCCGTCGCCGTCGAGATCGGCGAGCGCCGGCGAGGGGGCGATCGTGCTCGTGTTCATGTAGACCCACTTCGGCCAGCCCGACATCGAGGTGCCGTCGTGGTTCAGCCCGTAGACGCGGCCCGTGCTGCTCGGGACGATGATCTCGAGCCGTCCGTCCCCGTCGACGTCCCCGACGGCCGGGCTCGCTGTGATGTTGGCGCCCGAGTCGGCGACCCTCACCGGCCAGCCGGGCACGCGGCTGCCGTCGACGTTCAGGCAGTAGATGCTGTCGAGCGGCGAGCAGACGACGAGCTCGCCGACGCCGTCCGCGTCGATGTCCGCGAACGCGGGCGTGGAGAGGTGCCACGTGCCGGGATTTTTCGTCACGAAGAACGGTCCGTTCGTGGCGGGGTTCGAATCGCCGTCCCGCACCTCCGTGCCGTCGTGATGCCACGCGTACACGATCCCCCCGACGTCGTAGGCGAATATCTCGAGATCCCCGTCTCCGTCGAAATCCCCCGCGACGGGGCTCGCCCAGCAGAGATAGGTCGTCGTTTTCGGCCATCCGGGAAGGACGCTTCCGTCCTTCCTGAACACGTATATCTGTCTCGTGTTCCACGATGCGCCGATGATCTCGAGCCCCTGCACCCCGTCGAGGTTCGCCAGCGCCACGGTGGCGGTGTAGTTGCTGCCGAGCGTGTTGAAGATCCCCCACGTGAGCGGCTGGTTGTCGCCGTCGCGCAGCTCCACGCCGTCGCCGCTCCACGCGTAGACGTAATCCGAGCCGACGACCACGTCGGGGTGCGTGTCGCCGTCGACGTCGCCGATCTTGACCGAGGAAGCCGTTTCCTTGCCGACCCTGTTCGGCCAGCCGGCCAGCTGCGCCGGGCTCGTCGTCGCCGTTCGTTCGGCG
>JAGUZZ010000003.1:0-5516 GCA_020060525.1 bacterium
CGGTTCAGAATGACGTCGAGAATGCCTCCCGCCTCTCCGGCGTCGACCATGTTGACGTAGAGATCGGAGAAGCACTTCTGCTTGCTGAGCGCGTCGGCGAGCGTCGATCCCGCCTCGACGTCCGTCATGACGTCGGCGACGACCTTCTTGAAGGAAGGCTTGTCCATCTGGTTCGAGAGGATGTCGAGGCACTGGACCATCGGAAGGCCGGCGTTGATCATCGTCGCGAACTGGCGCGTGAACACGCCGAGGTCGCGCGTCGTGATCCGGTTCGCGAATCCGAAGTTGATGTTGATATCCTTCGGCTTCGTCCGGATCGTCGTGATGACGATTTTCCGCTTGCGCAGGTTGTTGATGAGCTCCTGCTTGCTCTCGGCGGCGTACTCGCCCGACAGGATCTCGCCCGTCGGCGTCCGCCCTTTCCACAGATACGTCGTCGTCGCCATACCGTTTCCCCCTTGCCGTTACTTCGCGCCGCGGGCCGCGTACGCGTTCGACCGCTCGCCGAGCATCTGCTCGAGCTCGGCCGGATCGGAGCTGCATACCATCGCTTCGTCGAGCGTTATCGACCGGCTCGCGTAGGCCCGGAACAGGGCCTGGTTCATCGTCTGCATGCCGTGCTTCGTGCCGGCCTGCATGAGGCCGTAAATCTGGTGGACTTTGTCGTCGCGGATGCACGCGCGGATCGCCGGCGTGCACACCATGATCTCCGCGACCATGACGCGCCCCTTCCCCGAGGCGTGCGGGATAAGCTGCTGGGAGACGACCCCTTCGAGCACGAACGCGAGCTGCGCGCGCACCTGCGGCTGCTGCATCGGCGGGAAGGTGTCGACGATGCGGTTGATCGACTCGAAGGTCGAGTTCGTGTGGAGGGTGGCGAGCGCGAGATGCCCCGTCTCGGCGATCGTGAGCGCCGCCTGCATCGTCTCGAGGTCGCGCATCTCGCCGATGAGGATGACGTCCGGGTCCTGCCTGAGCACGTGCTTGAGCGCGGCGGCGAACGACTCGGTGTCGGCCTTCACCTCGCGCTGGTTCACGATGCAGTGCTTGTGCTGGTGGATGTACTCGATCGGATCCTCGATCGTGACGACGTGCGCCTGCCGCTCGTCGTTGATCTTGTCGATGAAGCTCGCGAGCGTCGTCGACTTGCCGCTCCCCGTCGGGCCCGTCACGAGAATGAGGCCCTTCATCTTCTTCGAGAGCTCGTCGACGATCGGGGGAAGCCCGAGCGATTTGAAGCCGAGGATCTCGAACGGGATCTGCCTGATCGCGATGCTCGTCACGCCCCGCTGCTGGAAGCAGTTCGCGCGGAACCGCGAGAGACCCGTGACGCCGAACGAGAAATCGAGCTCTTTGTCGTTCTCGAAGCGCTTCTGCTGCTCCTCGGTGATGATGCTGTACGCGATCATCTTGCTCACTTCGGGGGTGATGACCGGGTGGTTGGTCGGACGGATGACCCCGTCGATGCGGAGCATCGGCGGCACGCCCGCCGTGATGTGAAGATCGCTTGCGCGCTTCTCGATCATCTCCTGGAGGAGATCGCGCAGGTTAATCGTCGCGTACTTTTCGCCCTTGTCCGCCATGTCGGATTCTCCTTGCGGCGCTTACGCCGCCGATTCGCGCAGCACTTCTTCGAGCGAGGTGTGGCCCGCCTTGAGCTTGAGAATGCCGTCGCCGCGCAGCGTTACCATGCCCTCCCGGACGGCTTGTTCCTTGATCTCCGTCGCCGAGGCGCGGTTGAGGATCATTTCCCTGATCGTCTCGGAGACGGGCATGACCTCGTAGAGGCCCGTCCGCCCCGAGTAGCCGGTGTTGCTGCACGCGGGACACCCGATCTGCTTGTATATGTCGAAGGGCTCGCTCGACGGTATGCCGAGCTCGCGGAGCGCCTCCGGATGGATCTTCTCCTTCTTCTTGCACTTCGTGCACAGCCGCCGGATGAGGCGCTGCGCCATGATGACGTTCACGGAGCTCGCGACGAGGAACGGCTCGATACCCATGTCGATCATTCGGTTGATCGTGCTCGGCGCGTCGTTCGTATGGAGCGTCGAGAGGACGAGATGGCCCGTGAGCGCCGCCTTGACGGCGATGGAGGCCGTCTCGAGATCGCGGACCTCGCCGACCATGATGATGTTCGGATCCTGCCGGAGGAACGCCTTGAGCGCCGCCGCGAAGGTGAGCCCGATCTCCTCGTGGACGTTCACCTGGTTGATGCCGTCGATGTTGTACTCGACCGGGTCCTCGGCGGTCATGATGTTGTACTCGGGGAGGTTGATCTTGTTGAGGGCGGAGTAGAGGGTCGTCGTCTTGCCGCTTCCCGTCGGGCCCGTCACGAGGACCATCCCGTAGGGCATCTCGATTCCGCGGACGAGCTTCTGGAGCGCCTCGGCCTGAAAGCCGAGCTTCGTGAGATCGATCTGGAGGTTGCTCTTGTCGAGAATTCGCATCACGATCTTCTCGCCGAAGATCGTCGGGAGCGAGCTCACGCGCAGATCGATCTTCTTGCTGCCGATCCGGATCTTGATGCGTCCGTCCTGCGGCACGCGCTTCTCCGCGATGTCGAGCTCGGCCATGATCTTGAGACGCGAGGTGATGGCGCCCTTCATCTTGATCGGCGGGGACATCATCTCGTGGAGCACGCCGTCGATGCGGTAGCGCACGCGGAGCTTCTTCTCGAACGGCTCAACGTGGATGTCGCTCGCGCCCTTGTTCACCGCGTCGGCGATGAGGGAGTTCACGAGCTTGACGACCGGCGCGTCCTCGCTCTGCGCTTCGGCGAGCCCCGAGTCGTCGTCCATCTCCTCGACGATCTCGAAGTCGTCCTGCATGTCCTTCATGACCTCGGCGAGCGAGTCGGCCGATTCGTAGAAGCGGTCGATCGCGCGCTTGATCGCGGTCTCCGTCGCGACGACGGGACGCACGTCGAGGCCGGTGATGAACTTGATGTCGTCGATCGCGAAGATATTGTCGGGGTTGGCCATCGCCACGGTCAGAACGCGCCCCTCGCGTTTGATCGGAACGACCTGGAATTTCTGCGCGACCTCGGCGGGGATGAGCTCCACCGAATGCTCGTCGGGCGAGACCTCGTCGAGCTCGACGGAGGCCACCTCGTACGTCTGCGAGAGGAACTCGGAGAACGCCTTCTCCGAAATCGCGCCGGTCTTGACGAGGTTGTACCCGAGGCTGCCCCCCGTCTTCGTCTGTTCCGAGAGGGCGACCTCGAGCTGTTGCTGGCTGATGAGCGCCGATTCGACGAGCTGATTAGCGATTTTGTCTTTCAAAGAACCCTCCACCCGGTGTAAGGGTTTCCGGTACAGCTATGCAATTCTCCAACCAGCGGGTCCGCGCGGACCCATCTCCTTCGGCTGGATTCGATGCAACTCCCTCAGCGAAGGAGGCTGAACGGCAAAAGGCATGCCACCGGCCGGGCCCACGCCTAACGGTTTCATTTTTCGGAGGATAAACGGGGCGGGGACGCGGCGTTCGACGTTCCGTCGCCGCGTCCCGGACGACCGGCCGCCGCGGCCGAGAGTCGTTTCATATTAATGAAATAGCCGTTCGCGCGCCCGCGGGGGGGCGCCGGCCGCCGCAGCCTTTGCGCGCGCTTTCAAAGACGCACAATGCGAACGGGTATGCACAATGCGAATGCGTCCCCGGCCGCCCGGCGCCGCGCGGGCGGCGGCGGACGGCTGTCTGATTTCCTGTCACCCGAGAGTCGAGCGGATGGGCGCGGGCCGTCTCAGTCGAGGAGCTCCCAGAAGATTCCGATCGTGTAATAGCGGCCCGGCATCGTGTAGCCGGGGACGGTCTCCCAGCTCTCGTCGAGGAGGTTTCGCAGCTCGAAGCTCACCCGCGCGCTCATGACGGTGAGCGACGCTCTGAAATCGAGCACGCGATAGGACGGGAGCTCGCCGGACGGCCACGACCTCTTCCCGGCGAACTCGGCGGCGAGCCCCGCGGAGAGGAGCTCGGTTCCCCCGAGAATGCGCCGCGAGAGCGCGAGCTCGGCGATGACCCGGTGCGCCGGAACGCCGTCGGCGAGCGTCTCGCGCTCGGGATATCCTTCCCCCGAGAGGGCCGCCGCGCAATCGACGCCGAGGATCTTCGCGCCGGCGTCGAGACGGCCTCGCACTCCGGCGACGAGACCGCTCCCCGTCGAGCGATAGACGGCGCGGGAACCGCCGTCGAGCCTGATGAGCGAGCTCTCGCTCCTGCCGAAGAGCGATATCGAAATGTGCGGCGCGCGAAAACCGAGAGAGATCTCGTCCGATATCTCGGGCGAGAGATCCGCGTTGCCCGCCGTCGAGAGGGTGTCGGCGCCCGAAACGAGCGCGATCGCCGGTTGATACAGCTCCTGCGCTGAAGGCAGCCGCAGACGGCGGGCGACGACGACGTCCTGCGAGACGCGCTCGCTCCACGCCTTCGCGAGCGCGGCCTCTCCCCCGCTGTAGGCGCCGGCCTCGTCGTGGTAGCCGCCCCACGCGCCGAAACGCCATCTCGCGCCCGACGGCAGCGCGCCGCCGAAGGCCGCGCCTCCCTCGAAACGCCTGTAAGAGGGGCTGAACGCGGTCCCCCTGATCTCGTTCTCGAAGCTGACGCCCTCGGCCGTCGCAAACGCCCGAACGCCGACCGGTCCGGCCGAGCCGGACCAGCGCGCGGAGCCCGAGAGAGAGATCGCGTCGAGCTCGGTCCACCGGCGCGAGAGCTTGACCACTCGCTCGCGCACGGAGATTTCGAGCGAGGGGCGCCGGTACGAGACGAGAGAGGCGAATCCTGACCATCGCACGTCTTCGAGCGAGCCGACGATCGTGCCGACCGAGGTGTCCTCGTACCGGTGGAACCGGACGCCGATCCTCTCCGCCGGGGACGGCTCGAACCACAGCTCGGCGAGGATCGACCGGGAATCGTACGCTCCGACGATGCGCCCGGGGAGCGCCGGAATGCACTCGACCCCGTCCTGCAGGTATTGATCGTAGGCGAGAACTCCTCCGACGTGGGCGCGCGGCGTCGCGAACCACGCGCGGCGGGCGCGCCGCTTCGCTTCCCCGTACGTGAAGTTGAGAAGGGACGACGGAGCCTCCCGGCCTCCCTCCTCGAGGACGAGGTTGACCGCGCCGCGCGACGACAGATCGCCGGTGAACGCCGGAGAGCCGCTGTAAATGACCTCGATCCGCTCGATGCGCGAGAGGGGAAGCACTCTCAGCAGCGCCTCGAAACGGTACATATCGACGACGGGCTGCCCGTTCACGAGGAAGCTCGCCCCCCGCGGGCTCCGTCCCTCGATCGAGAATCCCTCGTACGAGCCGGGTGGTCCCTCGCGCCGGCGGAACACCCCGGGAAGGAGCGCGATGATATCGTCGAGGGTATGCACGTTGCGGCCCGCGAGATCCTCTCGCGTGAGCACGAACGTCTCGGTCGGCAGGAGGAGCGAATCCGAGGCGAGCGCGCCGGAGAATCCGGCGGAAGCGGCCGGCGCGCCGCACGCCGCCCCGATCGCCGCCATGACGGCGGCGAGC
>JAGUZZ010000017.1:0-4009 GCA_020060525.1 bacterium
CGACGCTCTTCCGATCTGCCGCTCGCGCCGCCGCGGCGCGGCGGGCCGACCGGGGATCTCGCCGCGCAGCAAGCGCCGCAGCACCTGATGAGAACGTCCGTGATGGGAGGGGCGGGAGCCCCGGCGAGCGGTTCGAGCTTTCGGGCGAACGCCACGCTCGGACAACCGACGCCGATCGGCGTCCTTACCGGGGCCGGCGAAATCCTCTACGCGGGATTCTGGGGCCGCTCCTGGGCGTTGACGCCGGTCGACGATCTCGAGGCGCCCCGCGCGAACGGGCTCTTCCAGAACTACCCGAATCCGTTCAATCCGGCGACGGCGATCGATTACTCCGTCGCGGCTGCGTGCCATGTCGAGATCGCCGTCTACGACGTCAGCGGAACGAGGGTCAGGACGCTCGTGGACGAGGCGAGAGCCGCGGGATTATACAAGGCCTTTTGGGACGGGAGGAACGATCGGGGTTCGCCCGTCGCCACCGGTCTCTACTTCTATCGCGCCCGCATAGGCTCGTACAGCAGCGTCAAGAAGATGGTGCTCTTGCGGTAGTTGCGCGAACGAAGCGCCTTCGTCGGGTTCGTCAGCAGTTCCCTCCGGCGGCCAAGAGGCCGCTTTCCAAAATTCCGCCCTTTTTTGAAACTAATCTTGACATTTGTGTGTATACTAGGTATACTGTGTATATACGATATGCACAGTTGAAAGGAGAGGACCCTGTTCATCGTCATATCGGCAGCCAATCCGGATCCGATGTACAAGCAGGTCACGGATCAGATCAAGGACGCGATAGCGACGGGCGCTCTCGCGCCCGAGACGAAGCTTCCCTCGATCAGGGAGATGGCGGCCGAGCTCGGCATCAGCCCGATCACGATCAAGCGCGCCTACAGCGACCTCGAATCCGAGGGCTTCGTCGTCACGCGCGCGGGGCTCGGCTCGTTCGTCGCCGGGATGAACAGGGAGAGGCTGCGGGAGGAGAAGGCGGGGGAGATCCGCGAGGAGCTCCGGAGGATCGTGAGGACGGCCGCCGCGTTCGGGGTCCCCATCGCGGAGATCGAGACGATGGTCAGCGAGATGAAAGAGGAACGGCATGAGTAACATTCTCGAACTGCGCGACGTACGCAAGCGCTACCGGACGTTCGCGCTCGACGGCGTGTCGCTCTCCGTGCCGAGCGGCTACATCATGGGGCTCATCGGGCCGAACGGCGCGGGGAAAACGACGACGATACGGATCATCATGAACATGCTGCGGCCCGACGCGGGATCGGTGAGCGTCTTCGGCCTCTCGCACGAACGCAGCGAACGCGAGATCAAGGACCGCATCGGATACGTCGGAGAGGAGCAGTACTACTACGAGGACAAGCGGATCTCGTGGACGGCGAAGTTCGTGTCGCGGTACTTCAGCACATGGGACCAGCCTCTCTTCGAGCGCTTTCTCGGCGAGTTCGGACTCGATCCGCGGGCCAAGGTCAAGGACCTCTCCCGCGGCCAGAAGGTGAAGCTCTCGATCGCGATCGCCTTCTCGCACCATCCGGAGCTCCTCGTCCTCGACGAGCCGACCTCCGGTCTCGATCCGGTGGTGCGGCGCGAGGTGCTCGAGATGCTCATGCGGTTCATCGCCGACGAAAAGCGCTCCGTGCTCATCTCGTCCCACCTCACGGAAGACATCATGAGGATCGCCGACTACGTCACGTACATCGTCGACGGCCGGATCGCGATCGCGGCCGAAAAGGACGAGATTCTCGCGAACTGGAAACGCATCCATTTCAAGAACGGCTCGATCGCCTCCGCGGTGCGGCCGGCGCTCGCCACGTACGAGGAGCACGCCTTCGGCGCGTCAGGCGTCACCGGCCGTTACGAGACGATCAAGGAAGCGCTTTCGGACGGCGTTTCCCGGGGCGACGTGAAGGTCGAGAACGTCGGGCTCGACGACGTGCTCATCGCCTTCGTGAAAGGCGGGACGCGATGATCGGCGTCATGATGAAGAACGCCCGGTACTGGCTGATCTACGCGGGGGGCTTTTTCACCGTCCTCAACGCGTACTGGATCAAAGAGAAGCGCCCGCTCAACATGGAGATGGCCGTGCTCAACAGCTTCTTTATCTACTTCCTCGCGGTCGCGCCGCTTCTCGCGATCGAGGCCGTCGAGGAGCGATACCGGGGCTACGAGTTCCTGCGGACGCTGCCGGTCCGGATGCGCGACGTGGTCATGGGCAAGTACGCGATGCCGCTCATCGTCGTCGCCGCGCTCGCGGCCGGCAACCTCGCGATGACGGGACGGTTCGACGGGTCGCCCGAGCTCCTCGCTCGTTACCGCGGGACGATACTCGCGAGCGCCGGCGTTTCGCTCGTCATCGCCGGACTCGCGTATATCCTCGTCTACCGCTTCGGCGTGAAGTCTCTCATGGTGGCGCTCGGCGCGGTCATTCTGCTGCTCAACGTGCTCGGGATGCTCGCCGTCAGGGGGCTCATACCGGGCGTCGGGCGGATCTTTCGGGGGTTCGGCTCGCTCGCGCCGGGCTGGGGGCTGTACGCCGGGCTCGTCGCGGCCGTCGCCGCGTACTTCGCGCTCATGGCGGCGGCGATACGGATCCGGTCGGGCATGAAAGGGTGACGGGTGGGGGGCGCCGCGCGGGCGCAGGCATCGAAACGAACGATCGAACGACACGGGTTCCGGAGGAGGAGATCGATGATTCAGTTCGACGACCGGAGAGAACGGGAGCAGCGCGCGTCGTTGTGTTTCGAGGACGGGCTCCTCGACGTCGGGATCGGCGTGGGGCTCCTCATTCTCGGCTTCTTCACGATGCTCGGGCTCGGCGCGGTCGCGGGGGCGTACCTCGCCGCGCTCATTCCCATCGTGAACGCGCTCAAGCGGATCGTCACGATGCCGCGCATGCATCATCTCGATTTTCTTCCCGATCCGGATACGCGCGAGCGGGTGCGCCGCGTGAAGACGGTCGTTTCGATCGCGATGGGGATACTCGTCGCGCTCGGCGCGCTCGCCTTTTTCACCTCGTGGATCATGCCGGCGCCCGTTTCGAGTTGGCTGCGGGAAAACGCGATCATGGTGTTCGGCCTTCTCCTCGCCGCGCTCTTCGTGCTGCTCGGATGGGGAACGGCCACCGGCCGCCCGCGGGTCTACGCTGCCGTCACGGCGGCCGCGCTCGTCGTCGGGCACTGGTTCGACATGAGCCCGTCGTGGTTCTTCGTCCTTCTCGGGGCGGTCGTCGCCGCGGGGGGGACGTCAGCGCTCGTCCGTTTCGTGCACGTGTACCCGCGACAGAACGGCGGCCGGATCCGCGAGAGGCACTACCGGCTCATCCCGGGGAGGCTCGAGGAATGATGGGCATCGTTCGAAAGGACGCGGGGGCCTTCGCGCTCCTCCTGCTTTTCGTCGTCCCGGGATCGTGGCTCTATCTCCTCGCGACGCGCGACGCGCTCGATTTCGGCGTCGTATTCGTCGTCGGCGCGCTATCGTACCTCGTGCTCATGGTGCCCGTTCTCCACAACGAGATACACGAGTCGAGGCACGGCGGGTACCTCTTTCTCGCCGCCCTGCCGATCGGGCGCCTGCAGCTCGTGCAGGGAAAGTTCGCCGCTCCGCTCGCCGCTTCGATCGTGTACGCGCTCCAATCGTTCGCCCTTTTCGCGCGGTTCGAGGCGGCCGGCGGGGCGCTCGCCTTCGCCCGCGCCTGCGCACTCGTGAACCTCGCGCTCGGTCTGTGCCTCGTCGGGCTCTATTACGCCGGCGTCTTCCGCTTCGGCTTCACGGCGTTTCTCCGGTACGCGGCGGTCGTGATCGTCGTCATCCCCTATGTGGCCGCGATGCTTCTCGACGATACGGTCGCGGCCATGCTCGGCGGCGACATCGAGCGGTTCGCGTGGTTCTTCAGGTCGCCCCTGCCGGCGGCCGTCGTCGCGGCCGCCCTCGCCGCGTACGCCGCGCTCATGAGATCGGCCGCGCGAACGAAGGAGGTCGCGCGATGAGATCGCTTCTCGAACGATCGACCGCCGCGGCG
>JAGUZZ010000176.1:0-6553 GCA_020060525.1 bacterium
CTCCGGCGGCCCCCCGGGCGATTCTCGAGCCGCTCATCGTGGAGAATGCCCGCGTGGTTCCGGGGAGAGAGGATGCGAAGAACGGCATCGCCTTTTCCGGCAGAGCGGAGAGGGTGGAGATACGGTTCACCGGGCTCGATTGGTCGGCTCCGGAAAAGTGCCGATTTCTCTATCGGCTCGAGGGGTACGATCGGGATTTCAAGGCGGTTCATCCGGGGCAACCGCGAAGCGCCGTTTACAGCGGTCTTCCCCCCGGGAAATACCGGTTCACGGTCAGGGCGATCGGCAACACGGGATTGTGGAGCGAGGAATCGGCGACACTGGCTTTCGCCGTCGAGCCGCCGTTCTACCGCAGGGCGGGCTTCGTGGCGATCGTGCTGCTCGCCGTTGCGGTGACGGTCAGTGGGACGGCGGTTCTGGCGAGGCGCGGGAAGGCGCACGGGCAGAAGATAAAATACAGCACCTCCTCAATAGACGCCGAGAGGATGGACAAGGCGAGCGAGACCCTGAGGGCTTTGATGGAAGAGGAAAAGGTCTTCCTCGATCCCGATCTCACCCTGCAGAAGCTCGCCCAGAGGCTCAATATCCACTACAACCATCTTTCGCGGATCATTAACGAGAAATACGGCGAGAGCTTCAACAGCTACATCAACCGGCACCGGATCGAGGAGGCGAAGAAGAGGCTCTCCGATCCGGCCTTCGCGGACAAGAGCATCCTCGATATCATGCTGGAGACGGGATTCTACTCGAAATCGACCTTCAACACCGCTTTCAGGAAATTCACCGGAAAGAGCCCCTCCGATTATCGTAAGAACAGTATCTGATGGGCAGTCAAGCCGCTCGAGCGCGTTCTGATTGTCAATCAGAACCGTTTTGCGGTTCTACATTTCAATTCCGGGCGACCGGAAGGCGCCGGGATGCGTATCATTCGTGTACGTATCAATCGGGGACCGGGTTCGAAACCCTAACGCGGGAGGACGCGAATGAAAAAGGGAATGACATTCGTCATCTCCGCCATGTTCCTCGTGCTGGTTTGCGGAGCCGCGTTCGCAGCCGGCGCGGAAGAAGTCCACAAGAAATTCGAAGGGGTGAAATCGGTCAGCCTCGCGACGGTCAGCGGCGACTGTGTCGTGAAGATCCATACGTCCGGCGAGGTTCTGGTCGACCTCGAGTACGACGTCGAGCCGGAGGGTTCACTGAAGTATCGGATGGACGTGAGAGGCGGAAAACTGGTTCTCGAGGAGGATTGGGAGAGCAAGCGCGGCAGTTCCATGCACGGAGAGGTGCTGTGGACGATTACCCTGCCGGAAGGGATGGATCTCAAGTTCTCGACGGCTTCGGGCGATCTCTCCGTAACCGGTCCGGTCGGAAGGGTCAAGGCGAGCACCGCGTCCGGCGATATCGAGATCGTGGACGTGAAAGGCGACATAGACGTTTCGACCGCGAGCGGCGATGTGCTGCTGAGAAACGCGGCCGGAGAAAAGGACGTTTCGACGGCAAGCGGCGATATCCGGATCGAGAACTCGTATGACGATATCCATGCTTCCACGGCGAGCGGCCGTATCGAGGCCGTCGGCAGCGAGGGCGACGTGAATTTGAGCACCGCTTCCGGCGAGATCGATATCGCGGATTCGAAGGGAGCGTTCAATCTCAGCTGCGCCAGCGGAGAGATCACGGCGAAGGGAATCACGATCGGGGGGGAAAGCAATTTCTCCACGGCGTCCGGAAGCGTGGAGATCGTGCTTGCCGCCACCAGCGAGTACGATATTGCCATGTCGACCGCTTCGGGGGACATCACCCTGAACTACAACGGCAAGCCGGTCAAAGGATACTTCGAATTCGAGGCGAGGAAAAGAAGGGGACGTATCAGCAGCCCGTATGACTTCGAAAACGAGGAAGAGTACGAGCGTCAGGGCGATACCTATGTGAGGAAATCATTCTCCGTGGGGGGAAAGTCGCCGTCGATCTATTTCAGCACGGCGTCCGGTTCGATCGTGCTCAAGAAATAGCTAACGTGCGCAGGAGGCAAACGGGCGCCGTCGCTCGAATGTGACCGGATAGTCCGAATCGACGATCGCCAAGGATGACCCGGGATTTTCCCGGGTCATCCTTCAATGGGCCCCCGCGGTTCGCGGGCGGTCGTTTATTCAACGGTCCAGACCTTCACGCTGCCGATATAGATTTCGCGAGCTCCTCCGTATCCTTCGAATTCCATGTCTATTCTGAGCTTCAGGGGACCGGTGATGAGCTCGGGCGTCGAGTCCGTAAAGCCGTACGTGGTCCAAACGGTGCTGTTGCGATGCGTCGAATCGACCCAGATGTCGGTGCCGGTCCCGTCGGTGTTGAGACGATTCAGCAATGTGTACCAGATGCGATCGAGCGCATTCTCGACGGCGTATGTTATGCTGATGCCCTGGAGTCTCTGCTGCACTCCCGAAATCTTCCCGGGTATATCGATGTATAAAAAGACCGTAGAGATTCCAGGATCACTGAGGCGCCTGACTTTCACGTAGCCTTCATTGGTGCCGACTACCTCAAACGATGTCTGGGTGCCGACCAATTGACCGGGGCTTATCCAATACTCCGCCGTCACCCCTTTCCACGAAGCGAGTCCGCTCGCGTCGGACGTGAGGACCTTTCCGGTCCCCGGCGCGCCGCCGGCGATTTTGATCTGCCCGGCAATATCGAGCGCCGCGCCGGGATTTGCCGTTCCGATGCCCACTTCGCCGTTGTCGTCCAAGTACATCACGGTTTCGTTCACCATGGGATCCGGATTTGTTCCGTGCTTCACCATCAGACCTCCGCCGCCGCCCGTGGTCTGGCGCACGATCGACCATTTGTCGACGAGCGCGCCCGCAAGGATCTCCCCGAGCGAGATGCACGATCCGGCGCTGCCTGAGGGTGTGCTGTAAAGACCCAGAACGGCGTCCGCGGACTCGATAACGACGTCCTCCGAATTGAGCGCCGCTGCGGGAGCCTCGACGCTGTAATTTTTGACGTGAAGGCTCGAGAGCGGCTCCGCCGTGCCGATGCCGAAGTTTCCCGCGTTGTCGAGACGCGCCTTTTCAGCACCTCCCGTGTGGTATCGCAAGTAGCCGCCGGGGCGGTTGTTGGCGAAAATAAGCGCGTTCCCGTAGCCCGAGTTGTCGTCGTACGCCGCGAGATAGGCGAGGGCCCCGTTCTCGTCGGCGAACTCCAGATACTCATGAGACGCGCCCCCCGTGCTCGTATTCTGGATCGAGATCCCGACACCGGCGTTGACATTCTGAGCTACATGCAGGCGGCTGCTCGGGCTCGCAATCCCGATGCCCACGTTACCCGACACGCCCGCGTACAGGTTGTCCCCCGAGATCACCCAGTCTCCGTCTGAAGTTGCGCCGGTCGATGCTATCGTGAGTGTGTTTCCAGCCGGCGTGATGGTCACGTTCGCCCCCGCCGCGATGGTTACGCTATCGGTCAGACCGTTGAGGCTCTTGACGGCCGCGCCGGCGGCCACGTTCATTGCATAGGGAGAGGCCGTGAGTAGTGTGCGGGGAGACAGCTCCGGTTCGCCTTGAACCTGTATGCCGAGCCAGTAGGGCCGGTCGAACGGTAGATCGAGGGGCAAGACGGTGCCGAGAATGGCGTTGAAGGTCGCTTTGACGACCGGCACGACCTTCACTTCTTTCCACAGCGGGATTCCGCCCGAAGAGACGTCGTATATGCAAAAGCCGAGACTGTAGTCGCCGTCGGGCACGCCTGTTCCGTCGGCGTTCGTCAAAACGCCCTGGTAGCTCATCGTTCTCGGGATCTGGGTTCGGCCCATGGGCGAAACGAGAATGACCGCGACTCCAAGCATTAGTACGACTCTCACCAGCATTCCTAATTTCATGCTTGTCTCCTTAGAGCTTTCGCCGGCATTTCTCGGAATTTATGAATTGAATGGTACCGTGGGACGGGATTCCTCGTCAAGATATTGTCTCGGATCCCTTGTCTCGGGCCCGAAGATCGAGAAGGAGCGCGCATTGGAGCGCTCGCGATTTTATACCGCTCCGCCGCTTCATAGCCGGCGAGCTCTTGACAGTTTCAAGCCCAGCTTCGCCCGCCAGGTATCATCGGATCATGAATTCGGACTTGAAATCGATTGCAGCACCTCGCTATAATGACCTTAATATTAGGTCATATGACCTATAATGGAGGTACAACGAATGTTTGAAGCATTGTTTGGCTCTACGAACAGGGAAAGAGTGCTCTTTTTCCTGCATTTCAGAAAAGAGGGGTATCCGAGGGAGATTTCACGTTTTTTTAAAACGGATCTCGCTCCTATCCAAAAGCAGCTCGAGAAGCTCGAAAATGGCGGAGCGCTGTACAGTCGAAACGCCGGTAGAACGAGACTCTACGGACTGAATCCGCGGTATCCACTTGTCGTCGAGCTTCGCGCGTTGCTCGAAAAAGCCGCTTTATTCCTCCCTCAAGCAGATAGGGAGCGTTTGGTGATGGCAAGGACCAGACCGCGCCGGAAAGGGAAGCCGCTGTGAAGCATGTGAGGAACATGACGCTCGGAGAGCTTGCAGCTTACGTCTGCACGCACTTGAGAAGCCGCGGCATCGAAACCGTTCTCTCCGGCGGCGGGTGCGTCGCTATTTATTCCGACAACAAGTATCGATCCTACGACCTCGATTTCATTGAAAACGTACCGACGAACAGGAGACGCATTTGCGAAATCCTGAGTGAGATAGGTTTTGTCGAAAGGGACCGCTGCTTCGTGCATCAGGACACTGAATACATGATCGAGTTTCCGGCGGGACCCCTCGCGGTCGGAAGCGAGCCTATCCGGAAGATTGAGATGATGGAATTCGCGACAGGACTCCTCGCGCTGCTCTCGCCCACGGATTGCGTCAAGGATAGACTCGCTGCGTTTTATCATTGGGACGATAGGCAATGTCTCGAACAAGCGCTGCTTGTGACCGAACAAACGGATGTGGATCTCGAAGAAATTCGCAGATGGTCCGCCGCGGAAAGGCAAACGGCGAAATACAAGACCATTCGAGCGGATTTAGCGCGCGTCTCCAAAAAGCGAATGAGCGGATAGTCGGCGAGAAACTCCATAGAGGATAATAGCCGTCGGCGGCTTCGTCGGTATTTCAAAAGAAGGTGCTTCTAGTCCAGCACCCTCGCTCGCGCCGTTCGCGCGCCCGAGCCCCTATTCGCCCCGTCGCAGACGCCCGAATCCGGATAACTCGCCTACGCGATCCTCGTTTCCCGCATCAGGGGCTGCAGGAAGGAGACGCTGCTCCAGACCGTATCGATCAGCTTCAGATTGATCTCTGGGCCGTATGTTTCGGAATCCGACCGGCCGCTCGGCCCGGGTCAGCCGCCCTCGAGCTCGAGCGTCAGAATGGTAAAATTGAAATAGGTGCAGCGAGGAGAGACGAGATGCTCCACGTCGAGTATCTTCGCGCGCTGCGCCGAGAGGAACCTGCCGAGCGGGTCGTCCGGCGTCACGCTGTCTCTTTTGATGAGAACGAGCGCGAGGTATCTGTCGCCGGCGCTCCTCGACCGCGCGATGACACCTGCGAGAGAGGGGGTGTCGCGCAGGATGTGGACCTTTTTCGAAAGGGCGACCGGCGCGGCATTGTAGACCATCCACCACGTCTCCATGACGACGCGATCCGCGGGATTCTCGAGCAGCGCGCGCGTGAACCGGCGGTTGATCGTTTTCTTGAGACGCAGGATCTCGTACCCGCGCGCCTCGATCGCGAGCGAGCAGACGACCATCAGTATGAACGCGTACGTGAACGCCCTGCCGAAGCGCCGCTTCGAGACGGCGCCGAGAACGATGAACGACGCCACGGCGAGGATCGGTATCACAGGCAGCAGATACCTCGCCCCGTACCGGATGCCCCCGTCGTTCGGGGCGAGCACCGACGCGGCCGCGATGAAGAGCGTCGACGAGCCGACGAGCCAGTACGCGGCGTCGCGCTGCTCGGCGTCGCGGAACCGCGCGAGCGGTACGAGGAACGCGGCGGCGAGAAACGGCGAAAACGAAAAAACGCCGCCCGAGGAGAGGATCGTGACGAGGGGCGAACGGTCGAGAAAGAACGAGCCGATGTACGCGGCGGCCGCGGCGACGAGCACGCAGGATGCGACGACGGCGGCGCGGACGCTGAACGTCCTTCGTTCTCCCCGCGTTTTTCGCTTCGCGTTCTCCGTCCGTTCGCGTCCGCCGAAGGCGCAGAGCGCGAGAAGGACTATCGCGGCGAAGCAGACGATCTCGAGCGCGGTGTTCGATCGGACGAGCGCCAGCGAGTTCCCCCACCCGGCGCTCTCCTGGGGAAGGCGCTGCGGCATGTTGAGCCCGACGAGGGATCGCCACAGGTTGGCCGCCTTTTCGCCGACAAGAGTCCCGATGTCTCCGCGCGCCGAGATCCTGATGTTACGGGTCACGTGGCCGAACCACTCGCCGTACGCCCATTTGTTGAAGACGAGCAGGGCCGGAAGCGGGGCGAAGGCGGCGGCCGAATAGAGCGCGACCGCCCGCCGGCGTTTCATGATGAGAAGGCCGCACAGGAGC
>JAGUZZ010000253.1:0-8001 GCA_020060525.1 bacterium
GGACGGCTCGGGCGTCGTTCTCCCCGACGGCCCTTACAGCATCCTCTTCCGCCTCTACACCGTCGAGGTCGGCGGCACCCCGCTGTGGCAGGAAGCCCATGTGCTTACCGTGACGAAGGGGATCTTCAACGCGAGGCTCGGGTGGACGCAGCCGCTCGGCGCGCTCGATTTCGATCTTCCCTACTATCTCGGGATATCGGTCGAGGGCGAAGCGGAGCTCGCTCCCCGCACGCTTCTCACCGACGCCGCCTACGCAATGAACGCCCGCATGGTGAAGGGCTCCGCCGCGACGGCGAACAGGGTCCCGGCCACGGGCAGCGTGGGCATCGGAACGACGAGCCCGGATCACACGCTCACCGTCCGCGGCGACGAGCAGACGCCGCTGTACGTGAATGGAAACGACGCGGCGTGGGCGAGCATCTACATCACCGCGCTCCAAGGCTCGGCGAGGCCGGGATACGGCTATGTTCGGGGAAGCCTCAAGGCCCACACGTACGTCGATCCTTCCGACAGGTGGCAGCTTGCCTTGGGCGGGATCGAAAGGCTGAGCGTGACGCCGGCCGGCAACGTCGGCATCGGCGTTTCGCTTCCCCTCGAGAAGCTGCACGTGGAAGGCGGGCTCAGGATAGGCAATTCGGTCACCAACGCAGCGGGCACGATGCGCTGGACGGGGAGCGATTTCGAGGGGTACGACGGCTCGACATGGAAGTCCCTCACCGCGACGGGCGGCGGGAGCCTGCCGCCAGGAGCCACAGGGCAGACGCTCTGGTACAACGGCTCCTCGTGGGCCGCGACGAGCAGTCTCTATAACAACAACGCGCAGATCGGCATCGGGACCGTGGATCCCGAGGCGCGGCTCGATATCGTCGGCGCCGACGCGCAGGGCATCAAGGTCGAGACCTCGTCGGCGACGGGCAAGGCGAGCCTCGCACTGAAAACGACGGGCGGCGATCTCGACTATATGGAGCTGACGAAACACGCGGCGTCGGCGGGGGGCTCGACAGCCGGAGTCCCCCTCGCGAACCTCTCCCGCATCCTGACCGGCACGTCCGCCGGCCCGCTCATGCTGCAGGTCGTCTCGGCCAATCCCATGTACTTCGTGACGACCAACCTCGAGCGCATGCGCCTCGACGCGAGCGGCAACCTCGGTATCAACACGACCTCCCCGGGCGCGAAGCTCCACGTGGACGGCAACCAGTGGGATCTCACGAACACCGAGGGGGACTTCAAGATCGGCGACGCGATGTACCGCCTCAAGTTCGGCGTGGCGACGGGAGGTGGGGGCGCTGGAACGGCGGGGATACGCGTGATGGGCGGCGCCCAGAAGCTCATTCTCGGCGGCGGCACGGCGGAGGTGCTCTCGATCGACGGCGCGGGAAACACGTCGATCGGCGGAGCGACCTCCAACGCGAAGCTCCGCCTCTACCGCAGCGGCGTCGACAGCTCCCTTGTGCAGATGTCCACGAACACCAGCGGCGGCACTCTCGCCCTGTACGACAATTCGCACAACCTGACGCTGTATCATCGACCAGCCGATCTCGGCGAAGGCGGGCGGTTGGCAATCGGGCGAACCGGGGGTTACGCGGGTTTGCTGGTCGAAGGCAATTATGGCGGGACGGCCGAACCGCGACTGAGCGTATCAGGTTCTTCTCAGGGGGCGCATTTCCGGATGGATCAGACGGGAAACGCCTCCGTCGTGCTTCCCGCGAGCTCGATAGCGGCGGCTGAAATCCTCGACGAACCGGGAGCGGCGAGCTATTCGAACGGCACTTCGGTCGTTTCGCTTTCGAGCAGCGCCTTCACCGCCATCTGCTCCAGAACGATCACGACTCCAGCGAGCGGCTACGTTCTGGCGATCGCGACCTGCCAAGGCAGCGCACAGCATACTTCGGGTTCATACAGCACCGCCGAATTCGGCGTATCCTCGAGCTCATCGAGCTTTCCGACGAATCAAGACGTTCTCTGGGATCTGTCGACCTCGCTGCCCACGGCCACGTACAGTTGGCCATTGACCCTTCACGGCCTTTTTGAGATCCCTTCGGGAGGCTCCTACACCTTCTATTTTCTCGGCTACGAGTATGCAGGAGTCATTTCCGTCTATGACGTGCAGTTCACGCTGCTTTATGTCCCGACGGCTTACGGTACCGTGCAGCCCATGCTTGCAGGGGCTCCACAGAAGGATCGCGACGCCGTCGAGCGCGGCTCGATCGACGAGGCGTTCGCAGCGTCCGAGCGATCCGAATCCGAGGCCGCGAACGCCGCCCGGATCGAGCGCGAGCTTGCCGCGATGCGCGCGGAGATCGATGCGCTGAAGGGCCAGCTCAACCTCAAGTAATCGACGCTTCGAATCGATTGAACCGCGGCGGGCCGGACGACCGGCCCGCCGTTTTTTCTCCGTTCCGGTCCCGCCCAGCGGCACGCTTGTTCGAACGGCGCGCTTTCGGATACAATGCCGGGATGAAGATCAAGCGCGAACGGGACGATTTCATAGTCGAGGAGATCCTCTCTCAGGATCTCGCCCGTGCGGCGCAGGCGCGGGACGAACGCTTCGCGCTCTACCTCCTCGTCAAACGCGGCCTCGGCACTCCGGAAGCGGTCGAGCGCGTCGCCTCGGCCCTGGGCGTTCCGCGGCGAAGCGTCGCGTTCGGCGGGCTCAAGGACCGCCACGCGCTCACCTCCCAGTACCTCACCGTCGATATCCGCGCCGTGCGCGGAAGTCGGCCGGCGGAGCGGCTCGCGTTTCCGGGCGTCTTCCTCGAGCTCGTCGGAAGCCTCCCGGAGCAGCTCTCGGCGCTCGGCGTCGCGGGGAACAGATTCGCTATAACGCTGCGCGGCCTCACGCGGGCCGGCTGCCGGGGCATGGACGACGCGCGGCGTTTCCTGTCGCCTCCCGGCGGAGGCGGACGCACGCTCGCTTTTGTCAACTATTACGGCGGCCAGCGGTTCGGCTCGGCGAGGCGCGGGCGGGGTTTCGCGGCCCGGCGGCTCATCGCCGGCGATTTCGAGGGGGCGCTGCGGCTCCTGATCGCCGCACCCGACAGGAAAATGGAGCGTGCAAGGAAGGCCGCGGCCCGAGCTATCGCCGAGGCGTGGGGAGATTGGAGCACTCTGCGGCGCGCGCTCCCCGACGGCCCCGAGCGCCGCGTCGCGAAGGCGCTCGTCGAGACGGGAGGAGATTTTCGCGCGGGGTTTCTCGCGCTGCCGCCCTTCGTCCGCCAGATGGCGGTCGAGGCGTATCAATCGTACCTCTGGAACGAAACGGTCCGCCGCTTCGTGCGCGATCGCTGCCCGCCGCCCCTCTCGAGCGCTCCCTCCGACTGGGGCGATCTCGTTTTCCCGGAGACCTCGCGCGTCGACGAAGAGACGCGGTCGCTCGCCGTTCCGCTCCTGTCGCCCAAAACGAGGCTCGCGCATCCGTGGAGGATCGCGGCGGAGGAGGCGCTCGCCCGCGAAGAGATCGCGCTCGAGGAGCTTCGCATACCGGGAGTCCGCTCGCCGTACTTCGGAGATATCCCGCGGCCCCTCTACGCGGAAGCGTCCGGGTTCTCCCTCGGCCCCCCCGTGCGCGACGAGACGGCGGCGACGGCGGGACGCCTGCTGCGGCGGCTCCGCTTCACGCTGCCCCGGGGCGCCTACGCGACGGTCCTTCTCGCGGCGCTCGGAGCCCGAGATCAGAACACCTTGACGTAGATGACCTTGTCGTCCCCCGGCCCGTAATAGTGCTCGAGGAGCGCGCCGAGGCCGTAGCCGAGCGACTCGTAGAAGGCGCGGGTGTTTTCGTACTGGTCCTTGAAAGAGGTGTCGACGTAGGATCGCGTGCCCCCCGTGGCTCGCATCATCTTTTCCGATTCGCGCATGAGCGCCTGCCCGATGCCCCGCCCCTGAAACTCGGGGTGAACGGCGATCCAATACAGATTGAAGCTCGAGATGGTGCAGGGAATGGGACCGTAGCAGGTGTAGCCGATCGTGCGGCCGTCCTGATCGGCGAATACGAAGTAGTATCCGCTCTCCGCGGCGCCCTTCACGAGATGATCCTGGACAAGCTCGAGCGCGACGAGAACCTCGTCGGGGGTGAAATACCCCGTCGCCTCGACGATGCCGCGGACCGTTTCCAGATCCTCCTGCCGGACGTCGAAACGGAACGAGACGCCCCTGAGATCGGCCTTTTTCTTCGGCTCGCCGACGTACCGTTTCTTCTCCGGAGCCTCAGTCATGGCGGTGCGGCGCCTTTCATCGCCCGGGCGCCGGCGCGCGGCCCGCGCGGCGCAGAGCGTCGTCGAGGATTGTCCGTATGGCGGCGTCGTAATCGAGGCCGCCCTGCTGCGCCGCGGCGATGAAGCCCGAATCGGGCGAGATGCACGGATTCGCGTTCACCTCGAGTATATAGGGGTTGTTTTTCGCGTCGACGCGGAAATCGACGCGCGCGTACCCCCGCAGCCCGAAGAGGTTCCACGCCGCGAGCGCGATCCGCGGCAGCTCCGCGAGAAGATCCCGATCCTCCCGGTTGAAATCGAACGTCCGGGGCGTGCTCCGGTATTCGATCGCTTCCTCCTCCCATTTCGCCTTGTAGTTCACGATGCGCGGCTTGCCTTTGGGAAAATCGAGGAACAGGATCTCGGCGACGGGGAGCACGCGTGGGCCGCCCGCCGTCGACAGGATCGACACGTTGAACTCGCGCCCGTCGACGAAGGCCTCGGCGAAACACTCTCCGCGAAGCCGCGGAGCGAGCTCCTCCATGCGGGCGAGAAGCCGCGCGTCGTCGGCGTTCTCCACGATGACGTCGTCGTCCATTCCGAAGGACGCGTGCTCCCAGACGGCCTTGACGATATGCCGCGAACGGCGCCGCGAGCTCCGTTTCTTGACGAGCGGAGTTCCGCCGCCCGCGGGCCATGGTCCCGTCCAGTCGGGCGTCAGAAGCCCCCCCGCCCTGATCCGCTCCTTGGCGAGCACCTTGTTCGACGTTATATAGAGCGACTCGGCGGACGCCCCCGTGTAGTGTATCCCGAGCGCGTCGAGCAGAGACGGCACGACGTGGATGAGCCTCCCGTAGCTTTCGAGGCATTCGACGAGGTTGAACACGACGTCGGGCTTGAAGCGGGAAGCAGCGTCCGCGACGGCCGCGAGATCGAACCCGCACGGCACGCGCGCGACCTCCGCCCCGAGCCGGTCGAGAACGGCCGAGATCGCCTCGAGCTGCGCGAGGACGTCAATCTCGTCGGTTTTCGCGTTCTCGCCGACCGCATTGAACAGTATCGCGACGCGCATGATGTCCTAAGGGTGCATGGTCATGACCGGCCGCTCGACGCGCTCGAGCGCCGACCGGATGATCCGCTCGATGAGCCGCACGTAGGGGATGCCGAGCTTCGAGCACAATATGGGGAGGTCCGAATGCGTCGGATGGAGCCCCGCGAGAGGGTTCACCTCGAGAAACTGGGGGCGGCCGGCGGCGTCGCACCGGAAATCGACCCTTCCCGCGTCGCGGCATCCGAGGACCCGCCAGACCTCGAGCGCGAGCCGCTCCGCTTCGCGCACCGCGGCGTCCCCCTCGGGCCGGACGAGGATGTAGTCCACGAGCTCCTCGCACCGCTCCTTGTTGACGTACGAGTAGACGCCGCTCTCGGCGCCGGGCCGAAGCCCCATCTCGAGCGTCCCGACGACCTCCGCCCGCTCCCCCGTGCCGAGAAGGCCGACGGTGAACTCGCGTCCCGGAAGGTAGGTCTCGACGAGCACGGGCTGGCGGAACTCGGCGAGAAGCCGCGCGCAGAGCGGCGCGAGCTCCTCGCGGCCGCTCGCGATCGAGAGCGGCGTGATCCCCTTGCTGGTCCCCTCGGCGACCGGTTTCGCGAAGTAGGGCGGCGAGAACGGGACCGCCAGCGCGTCGCTTTCCCGCTCGACGACGGCGAAGCCCGGCGTCGGGATCCCCGCGTCGCGGATCACGCTCTTCGTGAGCCCTTTGTGCAGCGTGAGTCCCATGACGACCGGGTCGCTGAAGGTGTACGGTATCTCGAAGACGTCGAGGATGGCGGGCACCTGCGCTTCGCGCCCGATGCCGCGGAGCCCCTCGGCGATATTGAAGACGAGATCCCAGCGGTCCCCGCGGGCGATCCTCGCGACGAGGGCACGCGCGTGGCCGATGCGGTCGGTCGAATGCCCGCAGGCGCGGATCGCCGTTTCGAGCTCGGCGATCGTCTCCTCGCGGTCGAACTCGGCCGTTTCCTCCTCGCCGTACCCCATGGCGAGATACTCGGCCCGCAGATCGTAGGTGAGGCCTATGTTCATGGGATGCTACCGCCTTCCCTTGACGACCGCGCGCTCGCCGGCCGGCCGCGGGTCGCGATAGCGGTAGAGATCGCCCTGGTAGTTGCGGAGCACGAGGTCGTCCCCCTCGCGTCCGACGACGTATTCGGGCATGACGGGGGTCTTGCCTCCGCCCCCGGGCGCGTCGACGATGAAGGTCGGCACGGCGTACCCGCTCGTGAATCCGCGGAGCCCGCGGATGATCTCGACGCCGGTCTCGACCTGCGTGCGGAAATGCGCGCTGCCGCAGATCTGGTCGCACTGATAGAGGTAGTACGGCCGCACGCGCATGGCCATGAGGCGCCGCACGAGGCGCTTCATCGTTTCCACGTCGTCGTTGATATCCCGCAGCAGCACCGTCTGGGATCCGAGCGGTATCCCGGCGTCGGCGAGCATCGCGCAGGCGCGGCTCGTCTCGGGGGTGCATTCGTCGGGGTGGGTGAAATGGATGCTCATCCAGAGCGGATGGTGCCGGCGAAGCATCCGGACGAGCTGGGGGGTGATGCGCTGCGGAAGCACGACGGGCGCCTTCGTGCCGATGCGCACGACTTCGACCGAGGGGATGCGCCGCAGCTCGGTGAGGATCCAGTCGAGCCGGTCGTCGCCGAGCATGAGAGGCTCTCCGCCCGAAATGAGGACGTCCCGGATCTCCGGATTGCCCCGGATGTACGAGAGCGCCCGCTCGAGGCGGGAGACGGTCGGATGGAGCGTGCCGTGGCCCACGACGCGCGAACGGGTGCAGTACCGGCAGTACGTGGAGCAGAAGTCCGACACGAGAAAGAGCACGCGGTCGGGGTACCGGTGCACGAGCCCCGGCACCGGGCTCATCTCCTCCTCGGCGAGAGGATCGGCCGATTCGCCGGGGCCGCAGACGAACTCGGCGGTGCTCGGTATGACGGTCCGCCGCAGCGCCTGCCCCGGATCGTCGTAGGAGAGCAGGCTCATGTAGTACGGCGTCACGCCGACGGGGAGCATCGAGCCTCCGCGCTCGAGGGCGAGCCGCTCGTCGTGCGACAGGTGAAGGATGCGCTCGAAGGTTTCGAGGTCCTGGATGCGGTGCCGGACCTGCCAGCGCCAGTCGTTCCACTCGCGGTCGCTCGCCTCCGGGAAGAACGCGCGCCGGAAAAGCCGCACGCGCGAGCTCGTGTGCGGACGGCGGCCGGGACCCGGACGATGGCCGGAGAGACGAGAGGGCTGAATTCGCTTCTGGGGAAAACTCTGTCCGTCGAACAGTGGACCGAGGCAGGTAGCTATATGAGGAGGGTGATCCTCGCTCTTTTCTACGCTAGTAACATCGGTACCGCGATGCGTTGAAGCTTGCGGCTCCATCGAATAATCCCTCCATCAGGCTGCGGCTCAGGGGCCGCGTGCGACTCGGAACGTCGGATGTCGAATCGATCGATATACGGGGCGCGAAGCCCGTTCTCATGCGCCGGACGCCGAACCCAGCCGATAGCGGCTTCACGAGACGTCCGAATGCGATGTGCGGAATCGTGAACTTCATCGTTTCTCCTCCTCGATGAACCGGAGCGTGTCCGCGGCGCGAGTTGCGGAGCGATCGCCTCCTTCTCCGCTCGTGTGCGCGCGCCGCTTCATGACGTTTTGCGCACGTCTCCGATTTTTCAAGTTGCAATATATACACAACACTTCGATATGCAAGCAAACTTTATTTGCCCGGTTCGAAATATTTTTTTGACTCCCCCC